>CAZMDV010000041.1:0-13361 GCA_964564875.1 uncultured Salinivenus sp. | reverse complement strand
CCCTTTCCCATGCCCCAGCAAACTCCTCATCAGGACCAGCCGACGCACACCGGTGGCACGGCACTAGACGACGCGCAAGCCGCCCTGATCCTGCTGCACGGCCGCGGGGCTTCCGCAAAGGGCATGCTGCGCCTCGCCGACGAGCTTGACGTCCCGGGCGTGGCGCACCTTGCCCCACAGGCGACGAGGCGCTCGTGGTATCCGCAGTCCTTCACGGCTCCCCGCAAGCAGAACGAGCCGGAGCTTTCGTCGGCCCTCCAGGTCGTCGCCGACACGATCGACAGCGCCCAGGCGACCGGCCCCGGCCCGGAGCGGACGGTTCTGCTCGGCTTCTCGCAGGGCGCTTGCCTCGCCACCACCTACGCTGTCCAATACCCTCGGCGCTACGGCGGCGTCGTGGGGCTCAGCGGGGGACTCATCGGCCCCGAAGAGGACTCCTTCGACTACGACGGCTCGCTCGACGGCACGCCCGCCGTTCTTGGCTGCAGCGACCAGGACCCGTACATTCCCGAAGAGCGCGTGCGGGAAACGGCCGATGTGCTCCGCAGGATGGACGCCGACCTTACCCTCCGCCTCTACGAGGGCATGGGCCACACCACCAACGAGGACGAGCTCCAGCACGTCCAGTCGCTCCTCCACCGCTACGTCGACCGCCACGAGGCGTGACGAGCGCCGCACGCCTCCACATTTCTGTCCTCTCCGCCCTGCTTGATTCCCCCCGTACCGCCCAACGCATCGCGCCCAACGCTTAACGCAAAACGCCTAGATGCACACGCCCGACTGGGTCAAGCACGCCGTGTTCTATCAGATCTTCCCCGACCGCTTTGCCCGCAGCGGCGAGGTGACGCACCAGGAAGCGGTGCAGGTCAAGCCTTGGGGCACCCCCCCCGAGGAGCAGGGCTTTCAGGGCGGCGACCTGTACGGTATTATCGACCGGCTCGGCTATCTCGAGGACCTCGGCGTGACGGCCCTCTACCTGAACCCCATCTTCGCCTCGGCCGCCAACCACCGGTACCACACCTACGACTACTACCAGGTCGACCCCCTGCTCGGGGGCAACGAGGCCCTGCGCGCCCTGCTCAACGCCGCCCACGCCCGCGGCATGCGCGTCGTGCTCGACGGCGTCTTCAACCACGCGAGCCGCGGCTTCTGGCCCCTCCACCACGTCTTCGAAAACGGGAAGGACTCGCCGTACGTCGACTGGTTCGTCATTCGCGACTGGCCCCTTCGCCCCTACGCCGAGGACGCGCCGCACAACTACGCCGCCTGGGCGGGCATTCCGGCCCTGCCCAAGCTCAACACGAAAAATCCGAATGTGCAGTCGTTTCTCTTCGACGTGGCCGAGCACTGGATCGAGTTTGGGATCGACGGATGGCGCCTCGACGTGCCCGCCGAAGTCGAGGCGGAGGGCTTCTGGGAGCAGTTCCGCGACGTCGTGAAAGCGGCGAACCCGGAGGCCTACCTCGTGGGCGAGCTCTGGAACGAGGCCCCCTCCTGGCTCCGGGGCGACCGGTTCGACGGCGTCATGAACTACCCGCTGCTGGACCCGACCCTCAGCTTCTTCGGCGCCGGCTCGCTGCGCGACTATTCGAAGGCGCACCTCACGTTCGATCCTCTCGACGCCCCGGCCTTTGCCGACGAGATTGTGCACCTTCTAGCGCTCTACGACTGGGAGGCCACCTATGCCCAACTCAACCTGCTCGACAGTCACGACATGGCACGGGCCCAGTGGATTCTGAAGGGGAACACTGCCGCGCTCCGCCAGGCCGTCCTCTTTCTGATGACGATGCCCGGCGCGCCGTGCATCTACTACGGCGACGAGATTGGGCTCTCGGCCGCCGGCGACCCACACTGCCGCGAGGCGTTTCCGTGGAACGAGGACGCCTGGGACACGGATTTGCTCTCCTTCTACCGGGCAGCCACGGCTCTGCGCCACGACCACGAGGTGCTGCGCACGGGCCGCGTCGACGTGCTCCGGGCCGAGGGGCGCACCCTGGTCCTTCGCCGAAGGCTGGACGACCAGGGGGCGGTCGTCGCGTTCAACGCAGGCCAAACGCCTGCTCAGATCGAGCTTGTGCCCGATGCCCTGCCGTCCGGAACGCTCACCGCGGCCTGGCCCCCGACGACTGATCCAAGTGTAACGCCTCAGGGCCCCTTGACCCTCCACCTGCCGCCCCGCAAGACGCGGGTGTGGGTGGCGGCGGACTGATGCCGCGCATCCATGGGCACGCGGGCCTACAACACGTCCTGGGCGTCGACGTCGATCGCCACGTGATAACCGTTGGGCGGGCGGCCGTAGGCCTCGCGGGCCCGACGGAGCGCGACCTGGAGGGGCTCTGCGTCTCCACCGCGGGACTTGAGGAGGGTGCGGTACCGATACTGCTTCTTGACGCGCTGGATGAAGGCGGGCTCCGGCCCGAGCACGTCCACCGGCCCGGCGTGGCGGCGCAGCTGCTCCGTCCAGTTCACCGCGAGGCGCTCGACGCGGTCATCGTCCGGCCCGCGAAACTCGACGGTCGCCGCGTGCCCGAACGGTGGGTAGCCAAACTGGCGACGCTCGGCGAGGGCCTCCTCGGCGAAGCCCTCGTAGTCGTGGTGCCGGGCGTACTGGATGGCGACGTTGCTCGGATTGCGGGTCTGCAGGATCACCTCTCCCGGGAGTTGCCGGGACCGCCCGGCCCGGCCCGCCACCTGCGTGAGCAGCTGGAAGGTACGCTCCTCGGCGCGGAAGTCGGGGAAGAGAAGCCCCACGTCCGCGTCCACCACGCCCACCAGCGTCACGCGGCTGAAGTCGAGCCCCTTTGCGATCATCTGCGTGCCGAGGAGCACGTCGGCGCCGTTCTGGAACCGGCGCAGAATCTGGTGGTGGCCGCCCTTCTGGCTGGTCGTGTCGCGGTCCATGCGGAGGACGGTTGCGTCGGGGACGACCGATTCGAGTTCCTTCTCGACCTGCTGCGTGCCGATGCCAATCTGGCTGAGGCTCTCACTCCCGCACTGGGGGCACTGGCGTGGGACCCGGTCGGTGCGGCCGCAGTAATGGCAGCGGAGCTGGCCCCGACCGCTCCCCTGATGCAGCGTAAGGCTCACCGAGCAGTCGCCGCACGAGGGGGCCCACCCACACTCCTCGCACTCCAGGACCGGCGCGTAGCCGCGGCGATTCTGGAGCAGAATGGCCTGCTCGCTCCGTTCCACGCGCTTCCGGAGGGCCGCCCGCAGCGGGTCGGCCAGGGCCCCCTCCAGCTGGTGCTTCTTGCGCTGGCGCGTGAGGTCGAGCACGCGCACCTCGGGCAGCGTGGCGGTCCGGCCCGACGCGTCGGGCACCCGCTCCGGAAGCGCCAGCCGCTCGTACTTGCCCCAGCGCGCGTTCATGGTGCTCTCGAGGCTGGGCGTGGCCGAGCCAAGGAGGCAGACGGCGTCGTTCCGGTGGGCACGCATCACCGCCACATCGCGGGCGTGGTAGCGCGGCGCGGGGTCGAATTGCTTGTACGACTGCTCGTGCTCCTCGTCGACCACGAGGAGCCCGAGGGCGTCCAGCGGCGCCAGAACGGCCGAGCGCGGGCCGATGGCGATGGTGGCGTCACCAGTGCGTAGCCGGCGCCACGCGTCGTAGCGCTCGCCCGCGTTCATCTGCGAGTGGAGGACGGCAATCTCCCCCTCGAAGTGGGCACGGAAGCGCTGGACGGTCTGCGGCGTGAGCGCGATCTCGGGGACGAGAATGATGCCGGTGCGCCCCTGCGCCCGCACGGCCTTGAGGGCGCGGATGTACACCTCTGTCTTGCCGCTTCCCGTGACGCCGTGGAGCAGGAAGGTGCCGTAGCGACGCGCATCTACGGCGCCGGTGATGGCGTCGAGCGCCTCCTGCTGAGCGGGAAGCAGGTCGTGATCGGGGGGCGGGTCGGGGGGCGGCAGGTCGTCGAGGGGCGAGCGCAGGACCTCTTTCTCGACCCGCTCGATCAGCCCCTTGTCCACGAGGCTGTGGATGGTGGAGTAGGGCGCGTCGGCCCGCTCCACGACGTCGGCCTGCCGGGGCTCCGGGGTGCCCGCCGCCCGAAAGCCCGCCAGCGCCTCGACGACGGCCTGCTGCTTCTCCCCGCGCAGCTGTTCGATAAGATCGGCCGCCGCGCCGTCGTGCCGAAACGCCGGGGCAAAGCGGAGGTGGGTCTCCGTTTTGGCGCGCACCCGCTCGTCGCGCAGAGTGGTCTCCACCTCGATCACGCCGTCATCGGCCAGGCGGCGGATGAGCGCGAGGGGCACGGCCGGGCCCAGGCGCCGGCGGACGGCCGTGAGGGTCGTATCGTCGTGCTCGGCCAGGTCATCGAGGACGGCCCGTCCGAGGTCGTGGTCCGCCCAGTCGCCCGGCGCGGCGTCGGTGCGCGTGAGGCGGCGCCGCGTCTCGACGGTCGTGCCGGCGGGCAGGACGGCCTTCAGCGCCTCCCCCCAGCCGCAGACGTAGTAGTCGGCCATCCACTCCGTGAGGTCGAGGAGCTCCGGCGTGCAGACCGGCACGTCGTCGAGCACGTCGAGCACGGCCTTGACCTCGAAGTCGAGTCGTTCGGGCGGGGGGCCCTCGCCCACGACCACGCCGGTCAGGCGCCGGTTGCGGAACGGAACGAGCACGCGCGCCCCCACCTGCACCGCGTCGGCGTGGGCGTCGGGTACGCGGTAGGTGTAGGCCTGATCGAGCGGGAGCGGCAGGATGACGTCGACGGTCACGGACGCGGGCGCAGCGGTTGTGCAAGGGACCTCTCTCCCCCGTACGAAGCAGCGCGGCGTGGGTGCCGCCTCCATCCGGACCGATCGAGGGCGAACGGGCGCACTCGCCCCCGGAGGCCCGCCCAAGGCGCAGGCCCGAGCGGTTGCAGGCGGCCCGCCGCTGTTTCGTCCCACTCAAAAAGGGGCGCCTCCTCGCGGAAGCGCCCCTTTTGCCGGGGAAACCCGAATGGGAACGAACAGCGTCCCGTTACCTCACGACCGTGATCCGCTGCGTGTCAGAGAAGTCTTCCCCCGTCACGCGCAGCAGATAGGCCCCCGTCGACAGGCGGCTTCCATCGACGGTCATCTGGTGAGAGCTGCCGGCCTCCAGCGTGCCGCTGTGCAGCGCCCGGACGCGGCGCCCGAGCACGTCGAACAGCTCTACCGTCACGTCCTGCGTCTCGCGCACCCGAATGGAGAGCGTTCCCGTGCCCGAAACGGGATTCGGTGCGACCTTCGACCAGGTGAACGCCTCGTCGAGCGTCACCTCCACCGTTACCCGGTCCGACAAGGACGTCGATCCGTCGAGGTCTACCTGCCGGAGCCGGAAGGCGTGCGTGCCCGGGTCCAGATCCGGGACGCGGAAGCGGTAGGACGTTGCCTCAGTGGTGGTGCCCTGTCCCTCACGGAAGCCTGCTTTCTCGAAGGACGAGGCCTCCGGCGGGCGGTGCTGCACCGCGAAGCCGCTGTTGTTTTGCTCCGACAGCGTCCGCCACGTCAGGACCACGCCCGAGCCGTCGAGGCTCGCCGAGAAGTCGGCCAGCTCGACGGGCAGCGTCGCGCCGGTCTCGTTGTTCTCCCCGGCGGACTCCACGACGGGGTTGCTCGCAATATTGGTGTGCAGGACAAGGTCTCCGGACCCGTTCACCTCACGGGCCGTGGCCTCGCCTGCCTGCTGGGGCACGTCGGTCTCCACCGTGGCCTTCGGGCTCGAAGCGGAGTTGGAGCCGCCCCCGAACTGAACCGTCTGGAGCGTGTCGTTGCTGGCGTTCGCGAGGACGATCTCGTCGCCGCTGTTGTTGATGGCCGGCAGGCCGGTGCCCGCGAAGACGCCGAAGCCGGTCGGGCTACCCCCGTTGAAGACAACGAGGCCCTTGCCCGGATCGAGGGTCGTCCCGCTCGCGCTTGGGAGGGTGTATGAGCCGTTGCTGGTCGAGATCGCGTACCCGGACAGGTCGAGGGTATCGGTCGTGGATACGTTGACCAGCTCCACGAACTGGTCGCCACCGTCCGCCGTGCCGTCGTTGTTGGCGTCCACCGACCCGTCCGGATCGGCCAGGAACTCGTTGATGTACACGTCCGAGCCGAGGTTGAGGACGGTGCCGTCCGGGGCGACGGCCAGCAGCGTGAACGGCGGAATCTGCCCCGAACTCTCGTCGTCGGTCGTGTTGAAGCCGGACGCCAGCACTGTCAGCGGCGTGTCGGCGAAGGGGCCGAGGTCCACCGCGTAGGTGTAGAGGGCGGTGCTGTTGTCGTTGCCCGGCGTGACCTCGAGGGTCAGCCGCTGTGCCGGGGCGCCCTGGTAATCGGTGATGGCCGGGTACGTGGCGTCGTCGACGAACACGCTGCCGCCCGCCAGCACGTCCACCGTCGGTGCATCGGTGGCGCCGTGGGCGGCCCGGACCTCTACGTCTCCATCGGCGGAACTGACCGACTCGCGGGCGCCGGTCGCGATGTCCAGGTCGAACGCGATGTCGGACCCACTTGGGTTGTCCTGGAAGTTATCCGGGGTGAGCACGCCGTTGGCGAGAATCGTGAGCGAGCCATTCGTCGGCACCACCTCCGTGAAGGTCGCTACGGCATCCGTCGTGTCTTCGCTACTCGCCGGCGCCACGGAGATGTCGCGGACGCCCGAAGCGAGATCGACGAACGACGTAGCGCTCCGGTACTCGAAGTTGTTGAGGATACGCGTGCCGTCGACGTAGACATCGACCGTCCGGGCATCCGGATCGCCCGAGTTGTGGACGATCTGTGCCTTCGCGGCCCCGAGATCGAGCACTGTCCCGTCCGGCGCCACGGCGAGCAGCGTGAACGGAGCGAGCGGACTGGCACTCTCATCGCCGGGCGTATTGAAGCCGGAGGCCAGCACCGTCAGCGGCGTGTCGGCAAATCCGCTGAGGTCGGCGTCGAAGCTGTAGAGGATTGTGTTGTTGTCATTGCCCGGCGTCACTTCCAGGGTCAGCTGCTGCGCCGGCGCGCCCTGGTAGCCGGTGATGTCGGTATAGCTCGCGTCGTCGACGAACACGTTGCCACCCGCGAGCACGTCCACGGTCGGCGCGTCGGTCACGCCGTGGGCCGCGCGGACCTCCACGTCGCCGTCCGTCGTGCTGGCCGAGGCGCGGGCCCCGGTCGCGATGTCCAGATCAAAGGCGATGTCCTCGCCGTCGGGGTTCGCCGTGAAGTTGCCGGTGGTGATCACCCCATTAGCCAGGATGGACAGTGAGGCGTTCGCCGGTACCGCCTCGCTAAACTGCGCCACGGCGTCGGTAGTATCGTCACTGCTGGGCGGGGCCACAGCAATCTGGCGGACGCCGGAGTCGAGGTCGATGAAGGACGACGCACTCCGGTACGAGAAGTCATCCAGCACCCGCTCCCCGTCGACGTAAATGTCGACCACGCGGGCCGCCGGATCACCGGAGTTGTGGATGATTTGCGCCTGTGCCGTGCCAAGATCAATGACGCTGCCGTCCGGCGCCACGGCGAGCAACGTGAAGGGCGCCACGGGCCGGTCGTCGTCGGTATTTTCGTCGCCGATTGTGTTGAAGCCGGATGCCACCACGGTCAGCGGCGTATCGGCAAATTCGCTGAGGTCGGCGTCGAAACTGTAGAGAACCGTGTTGTTGTCGTTGCCCGGCGTCACTTCCAGGGTCAGCTGCTGCGCCGGCGCGCCCTGGTAGCCGGTGATGTCGGTATAGCTCGCGTCGTCGACGAACACGTTGCCACCCGCCAGCACGTCCACGGTCGGCGCATCGGTGGCGCCGTGAACCGCACGGATCTCCACATCACCGTCGGTGGAGCTAACTGACTCGCGGGCCCCGGTCGCGATGTCGAGGTCGAACGCCGTGTCGATCCCGTCCGGATTGTTCTGGAAGTCTCCCGGACTGAGCACACCATTGGCAAGGATGGAGAGCGATCCGTTTGCTGGTACCGCCCTGGTGAACGTGGCCACTGCGTCCGTCGTGTCTTCGCTACTCGCCGGCGCCACGGAGATGTCGCGGACGCCCGAACCAAGCCCCACGAACGAGGAGGCGCTCCGGTACGCAAAGTCGTCGAGCACCCGCTCTTCGTCGACGTAGATGTCAACCCGCTTCGCGTCGGGATCGCCGGCGTTGTGAACAACCTGCGCCTGCGCGGCTCCGAGGTCCACGACGTTGCCCTCATTGTCGACGGCGAGGAGCGTGAAGGGGGCCACCGGCCGATCGTCGTCGGTATTCTCATTGCCCGGCGAAAGGAAACCGGACGCGACGACCGTCAGCGTATTCCCCTCAAAGTTGCCCAGCGGCACGTCGGTGAAGGTAGCCACAGCAGTGTTGTCGTTGTCGTCGCCCGGGGTGACCTTGAGCGTAATGCTCTCCGCCGTGGCGTCGATGTACGAGGTGATGCCGCCGTACGAGGCGTCGTCGAAGAGGAGGTTGTCGTTCGCGTCCTGCACGTCCACGGTCGGCGCGTCGGTGGCGCCGTGGGCCGCCCGAATCTCGACGGTGTTGTCGCCGCTTGTGCCGGAGGGCAGCGCCCCGGTCGCGATGTCGAGGTCGAACGCGATGTCGTTCCCATCCGGATTGTCCTCAAAGTCCCCTGGGCTGGCCACGCCGTTGGCGACGACGGTGTAATTGGTGCCGCTGTTCAGCGTGATCCCGGTGAACTCTTTGATCACGGAATTGTCCGGACCGGTACTGCTGGAGTCCGCGACCGTGACGTCGTAGGTGTCCTGCGGGACCGCGAGGAAGTCGGTCGCCGAGCGGTACTTGACGTTGTCGAGCGTCTGGACAAGCGTCCCGTCGTCGTTCTCAATATAAACGTCAACGAACCGGGCGTCGGGATCGCCGGAATTGTGGATGAGCTGCACCTGGGCATCCTGGGCCTGCGCAACAGTCGGCGCGACCGCCAGGCCGATTCCCACGAGGAGCGCCAGGAAAACCACGGCGATCCGCTGTGCCCACGGAATGTTCGTCGTCGAGGCAGAGGATGGTAGCAATGATTGGAGCATGGTGACAAAGGTGCTCGGGTGAGGTGTCTAGCGACGAGGCAGGCGCCGGTGGTTGGAGCTTTCTGAGAGGCACCGGTGGAATTTCCGTCCGCTAGACACGACCGCTCCTACATCGTACCCATCTCGAAATGCAACAATTTTGTCATCCGTCACTGCCACGTCGGCCCGTAGCGAGGAGTTGAGTTGGGGAATGGGAGACGGCCCCAGACCGACGGTCCATCCCTTCTTCGGGGAGCATGGAGGCCTGGATGCATGGAGGCCGTCGTCGTCGCATCTCGCCACATTTCGTCCCCTCCAAGCCTCCGAGGTTCCTCGCGTACAGGCCTCCCAGCGAGTTACGACGCGTGCCGACGCCGGCGGCGCCACGGGCTGAGGCCGTCCCGCCCGTCCGCCGTCGCCGTGATGGTCGGCGCCTCGTCCTCCTGCGTGTGGCGATAGTAGAGCGTGGCCGCGAGGGCCGCGAGCTCGTCGCGCTCGGGATCGTCGAGCCGCAGTACCGACGGGTCGAACTCCTCGTCCACAAAGTGGGTCGTGAAGTCGCCGTCGCGGAAGCCCTCGTGCTGCATGGCGAAGCGGCAGAAGGGAATCGTCGTGGCCATGCTGGCGACCTCGTACTCGTCGAGCGCCCGGATCATGCGGTCGATGGCAGCCTCACGGTCCGGGCCCCACGTGGTGAGCTTCGAAATCATGGGGTCGTAGTGGATGAGCACCTCACCCCCCTCCTCCACCCCAGCGTCCACCCGTACGCCAACGCCCGACGGGGCCGAATGCCGCTTCAGCGGGCCGGGGTCGGGCAGGAAGTTGGACGCTGGGTCCTCGGCGTAGACGCGGCTCTCGATGGCGTGCCCGTCGATCGACAGGTCGTCGGTGGTGTACCCAAGCTCCTCGCCCTGCGCCACGCGCAGCTGCTCGGCCACCAGGTCCACGCCCGTCACCCACTCCGTGACGGGATGCTCCACCTGCAGCCGCGTGTTCATCTCCATGAAGTAGTAGTTCAGGTCCTTGTCCACCAGAAACTCCACCGTCCCGGCGTTCCGGTAGCCGCAGGAGGCCGCCGCGGCCACGGCCGCCTCGCCCATCTCGCGCCGCACCTCGGGGGTGAGGATCGACGATGGGGCCTCCTCGATCACCTTCTGGTGCCGCCGCTGGATGGAGCACTCGCGCTCGAAGAGGTGGACCGTGTTGCCGTGGTGGTCGGCCAAGATCTGAAACTCGATGTGGCGGGGCTCCTCGATGTACTTCTCGAGGAAGACGCGCCCGTCGCCGAATGACGACTCGGCCTCGCCCTTCGCCCGCTCCATCGCGCCGGCAAAGTTGTCGGGGGCGTGGACGATGCGCATGCCCTTGCCGCCGCCCCCCGCCGCGGCCTTGATGAGCACGGGGTAGCCGATCTCGTCCGCGATGCGCTCGCCTTCCTCCGTGCTCGCCACCGCGTCGGTCGTCCCCGGCGCCATCGGCACGCCCGCGTCCTCCATGAGCTGGCGGGCGGCGGTCTTGTCGCCCATCGCGCGGATGGCCTCCGGCGAGGGGCCCACGAAGTGCACGTCGGCGTCGGCGCAGGCCTCGGCGAAGGACGCGTTTTCGGAGAGGAAGCCATAGCCGGGGTGGATGGCGTCGGCCCCGCTGCGGCGGGCCACCTCCAGGATCGCCGCCTGGTCGAGGTAGGACGCGCTCGCGGCGGCGGGCCCGATGTGGTAGGCCTCGTCGGCCCGGCGGACGTGGGGGGCCGCGCGGTCGGGCTCACTGTAGACGGCCACGGTGTCGAGCCCCCGCTCGTGACAGGTGCGCAGGACGCGAACGGCAATTTCCCCGCGGTTGGCGACGAGGACTTTCTGGATCGGACGGGATGTCACGGCGGAGTCCGTCATTTCGTCTCACTGAACGCTGTGGCATGAATTCTGTTACGGGAGTGGAATCCAAGAGGGCCCCGCCTGTCACGTACAGGCCGCAGGGCCCGGCTCGCCCACTGGTTCATCCGATTTCGCCATCCGCCGATATGCCGCAGACCAAAGACCTCTACGACGTGCTCGGCGTCGACGAAGACGCGAGCCAGGAGGAGATCAAGAAAAAGTACCGAAAGCTCGCGCGCAAGCACCACCCGGACCGCAACCCCGACGACCCGAACGCCGAGGAGAAGTTCAAGGAGATTCAGAAGGCGTACTCGATCCTCTCGGACGAGGAAAAACGAGAGCAGTACGATGCCCAGCGCCGCTTTGGAGGGGGCGGGGGCTTCGGTGGGCCCGGAGGGGGCCAGGGTGCGTGGGGCCGGTCCGCCGGGGGCGGTGGCCCCGAAGTGCGCTTCGAGCAGGGCAACTTCGAAGAGGCGTTCGGGGGCCGTGGGGGCGGCGGTCTCGGCGATATCTTCGAGAGCTTCTTCGGCGGCGCCACCGGCGGGGGCCGCCCACGGGGTCGAGGCTCCTTCGACCAACGCCAGCAGCAACAGCGCCAGCAGCGGCAACGCCAGCAGCGTCGGGAGCGTCAGGGCGGGCAGGACATCGAGACAACCCTGCGGCTCTCATTCCGGGAAGCCCTCGAGGGCGGTCGCAAGCAGGTGGAGTTGCCCAGTGGGGAATCCATCCGCCTCAAAATTCCGAAGGGCGTGCGCGACGGGTTTAAGATTCGCCTGCGGGGCCGTGGCCACGCGGGGCCTCGGGGACAACGAGGCGACCTCTACGTCACGTTCAAGGTGGGCGACCATCCTCGCTTCGACCGCGAAGGCGACGACATCCACCTGACGGAGACGATCGGCATGTTCGAGGCTGTCTTCGGCACCGAAGTCCGCGTCCCCACCCCGTACGGTCAGCGCATCGAACTCTCCGTGCCCGCGGGCACTCAGCCGGGCGAGAAGCTGCGCCTGAAGGAACAGGGCGTGAAGACCGAGGACGGGCAGGGCGACTTCTACGTCGAGATCGACGTCGACATCCCAGAGAACCTCTCCTCCAGACAGCGCAGCATTCTCCGCGAGGCAGCCGAAGAAGCGAATCTTCGGTAGCCTTCTCTAACCCCGCTTCCAAGTCAGGCGGTCGGTCTGAGACGGAAACGGGTCCTCATCGGTCAGGGAGAGGACAGGCAGCCCCCCGAGTATCTTTTCGCTTTGCTCAGGACGCCGCCGACAGCCGTCTCTCCTTGCCGGTCACCGGCACGGAATCGGACGGCCCTTCCGCATGGGCCGCCTCCGTACCGGGCGTAACGACCGCGCACCCTCGGGAAAGGTGTCGTCCTCGCGCTCCGCGGCGGGCTCCCCCGGCCCACTCCCAGGATCGACGTGTGGCCCAATGCCTTACCGGGTGTACACTCGATGGACAGATCTGTCGGACGAATCGATCTTTTAAAGCCCTAACGACAACTTCAGATGTATTTCGTATAAAAAAGTCCCTGACGCCCCGCCTTGTGGCGTGGCACACCTGGAACAGCCTCGGTGAAGACAGCCTCGGTTGAACTTTTCCATAGCTGTTCCCCATATTTCAGCGTCATAACAGTCGTATCGGACGGCCTCGCCTTCGAAGCCCTCGAGTACCTCCTTGTGGGACTCCTTTCAGGAGACGATTTTCGACGAGTCCCAGTGGCAATCGAGGACCCGTCGTGTCGTCGTTTCTCCCTCGGCTCGGCGAGATAGTGTTCATGGCTTTCTGTCGCCAAGTGCACATCGTTCAGTTCTTCTTCCCTCTCGACCGACCCATCGGAACGACCCGTTCCCCCGGAATCTTTCGCTCAGGCTGCGAGGGTGTTGTGTCTGTGTCCGCACTGTGTCGACTTTGTGGGCCTCGTCTAGGCCCACACCCCCACCAGCATATTAACATCGCCCCGACCTGAATCCTCCATGAGCGACAAGCCGAAGAACGTATTTCGCATCGACATTGAGCCCTCCGAGGAAAACCCGGATCGCCATCCTACGCACGGGTGGCAAGTACGCATCAAGCGCCAGAAGGAACAGCACACCAAGTACTTCTCCGACAAGCGGTACGGCGGCCGCGAGTCGGCCCTCGAAAAGGCCATCGAGTACCGCGATGAACTGCTCGAAGAGCTACCGGAGCCGATGGACCCGGTCAAGCGCTCGGCCGAGGCCCGCTCGAAGACCGGCGTGATCGGCCTCAACTTCTGCTGGAAAGACGACGGCAGCGGCACCCCGAAGCCCTACGTGCAGCTCAGCTGGCTAGAGGATGACAACACGCGCCGAAGCGCCGCCTACTCGGTCCGCAAGTGGAACCTGCGTCGCGCGGTGTGGAAGGCCTGCGTGCGCCTCCACGAGGCCCGGGAGGAGCACGGCGGGGAGGCCGAGGAGGTAAACGACATGTTCCAGACCGCCTTCCCCAACGTCAAGGAGCAGTACGAGAAAGGCCCGGACGGCAACGGCCTGCCCGAAGAGGAGACGGAGGAGGTGGGAGCAACCGCAGAGGCCTAG
>CAZMDV010000040.1:0-13371 GCA_964564875.1 uncultured Salinivenus sp. | reverse complement strand
TGCGGGACGAGGTGACCACACCCGGCGGCACGGCCATCGCCGCGGTCTCCTCGCTTGAAGAACACGGCCTCCGCACGATGCTCATCAACGCCGTCGGCACCGCGACCCAGCGATCGGAAGAGCTGAACGACGAATGAGGGCAATGTCGACTGCCGAGTTTCGATTTTCGAACTCAGCTACCTGCCGGTCCCATCCGCCATTCGCAACTCGACCTTCGAAATTGACATGGTCACGATTATCGACTACGGCATCGGCAACCTGCGCTCCATCGAGAAAGCGTTCGAGCACGTCGGGACGCAAGTGTACCGTACCGATGACGCCGAAGACGTGGCCTCCGCCGACCGGCTTGTGCTTCCGGGCGTGGGGGCGTTCCGCGCCTGCATCGACGAGATTCGCGATCGGGACCTGGAGGCGCCTATCCACGACGCTGTCAATCGGGGCACGCCGTTTCTCGGGGTCTGCGTCGGGATGCAGCTCCTCTTCGAAACCGGCTACGAGAAGGGTGTGCACGAGGGACTCGGCATTCTGCCCGGTCACGTGGCCCACTTTCGAGAGGTCGCCGACGGCGCCCTCGACGGCCTCACGGTGCCGCACATGGGATGGAACGCAATCGAACCCACGCGTGAAGGTGCTCTTCTCCAGGGCCTCGGCGACGCACCATACGTCTATTTCGTGCACTCCTACCACCCGGTGGCGAACAAGCCGAACGACGTGCTCGCTACGACGACCTACGGCCACTCTTTCCCGTCCGTCGTCCACCGCAAGAACGTGTTCGGGGTCCAATTTCACCCCGAAAAGTCTCAGGCCGTCGGCCTCGGACTACTAGAGAATTTTGCGACCCTCAAGGGGGAAAACGAACAAAAAGACCCGGCTGTGTAGGACGGCAGCCCCCTAACCGAAACGCCTTGAGCGCGGGCTTGGGGGAGCCCGCGAGTGTTGATAGATCTTAGCAATCTGCCTCTTCATCGTAGTCCCTGGGCACTCGGGAGGCACGCTGCCTCGATCAAGGTGCGCTGGCTCTCTAAAGGGTGGGAGGCCTCCGAGCGCCTGCGCCTCCTTAGAAATCTTCGAGTACCCTCCTCGCGAGATCCTTCTCGAACGGATCGTCCTCTTCTCCCTCCTCCTGATCGGTCCCCTCCTCTTCAGCGGAAACCTCGTCCTCATCGGAGAAGGACTCCTCTTCCGACGACGTCAGCTCCAGGTCTTCTTCCGGTTTCGAGGACTCTTCCGGGTTCGGGGTCGTCGATCTGTTCTCCCGTTCTGCCACTGACGGCCGAGCCACACTCTCGTCGTTGATAAATTTTCCGAGGACTCTCTGAACCACCGGTCGGAATCGTTCGACGACGTCCTCGGAAATCTCTTCTTCGTATATCTGCGCCGCCATAAATCGCACGAGGTGTTCGCTGGGAGACTCCTGCTGCCGTGAAAAGTAGTCCCGAAGTAGCCGGCCACCCCCGACGTTGTACGCGGCAGAAAGAATTTCCTCCGTGTCGAAGACGGACTGGGTGAACCGTTTCAAGTTTTCAATCTCCTCGAGACCATGGTCAAGAAGGTCGAATTCGAGGAAGGGACGCTCGTAGACGTCAAATCCAGCCTCTAAATTAGCGTAGAACCGGTAGCTAACGCCGTTCGTGAATACCACAACCTCTGCCTCCAACTCGTCGAAGTGCTGGAAGAGGAAGCGATTGTCGTAGGCCCCAAGGTTCGTCTTCGCCTCTTCGCACTGGAAGAGCATGAGCGGCACCCCCTCCCTCTTAAGGGCGTAGTCGACTGTCTTCATCCCCTGCTCTTCCAACCCGACGTCGAAATCGGGCTCCACTTCCCGAACATCAAAGGGATCGTAGCCGAGAGCACTGAAAAAGGGGAGGATGAGGGCAGTTTCCGTTTTCTTCAGACTGTTGAGTGCGGGAAGCTGACTCTGCGCGCTTGACTGAAGGGCAGAGACTCTTTCGGTTAATTCCATGGCAGGTAGGGCAGCCGAAGTGAGAAGGACAGGAGTACACGGCGTCACAGTTCCGTGCAGAGATCCCTGAAAGTTGCTTCAGGATCCAACCGGTTGGGAGGAATTCTCTCGTCATCCAAGTGATCTTTTCACGCATCAGAGAGGTGCAAGCGCAAACAAGATGCCAGTGACGTATCGACGGCGAACCTGCCCGCCGGGTCGCTGTGAGCGCCGACACGACACAGATTCTGTGGTCTCCTTTCCCTAAAAGTAGACCTCAGATGTACATTCGAAACGAATCTCTATCGTTGGGGTCCCTACAGACCCGAACAGACGCGGTGTCGTTCTCCGGCGGCCCTCGTACCTCGGTGCCCAGACCAGAGACGGGGACTGGGCCACGGACCTGCTCCTCTACGGGCGGATCGGAGTACGAAGTCGGGAAGGTCCAACCGCCTGTAGTGTTGAGGCTCGGGAGGAACAGAGCAATGGCAACCAGTGCGGCCGCAGACCGAAGCCCTGTAGAACCTCTGTCCATGGCCATCGATATAGAATTGACGACAGGAGACGGCTGGTAGTAGCGTCGCGTGCTTTCGGTTCCACAACCACTCTGTCCTCCATCGACACGCGGCGTCCTCTTCTCCCCCATCCTCCCGTGCCCCCATGCTCATCATTCCTGCGATTGACATCCGCGACGGCCGGTGCGTGCGCCTGCACCAGGGCTCCTACGACGACGAGACGGTCTACTTCGACGACCCAGTGAAGATGGCGAAGCTCTGGCGCGTGCAGAACGCCCGGACGCTGCACATCGTGGATCTCGACGCGGCCCGTGGCGAGGGCGCGAACAATCGGGCGGTGATTGACGAGATGTGCGACGCCCTCGACATCCCGATCCAGCTCGGGGGCGGTATTCGCTCGATGGACCAGATCCAGGCGGCCCTGGACGCAGGCGTCTATCGTGTGATTCTGGGCACCGCGGCGGTGCGGTCCCCCGACGTTGTGGAGCGGGCGGTTGAGGCATTTTCGCCCCGGCGGGTGGTCGTGAGCATCGACGCCCGCGACGGCGAGGTGCGGGTAGAGGGCTGGACCGAGGGCTCGGGCCTCGACGCCGTCGAATTTGCGAAGGACATGGAGCGCCGGGGAGTTCGCCGCTTCGTCTATACCGACATCAGCCGGGATGGGACGATGGAGGGCCCCAACATTGAGGCCTACCGCACGCTGGGCCGGCACCTGTCGGAGGCCAAAATTACGGCCTCCGGAGGCGTAGGCGATCACGAAGACCTGCTCGATATTCAGACGCTCCAGCCATACGGAGTCGACTCGGTCATTGTAGGGACGGCGCTCTACGAGAACCGCTTCCCCTGCCAGCAGTTCTGGGCGTGGCAGGACAAAGACGCCGTGGACCTCGACACCTTTTCGACGGCCCCGCTGCGCTGAACTAAAAATTCCAGCCTGGAAACGAGGAGGGGCAGACCGTGACCAGTTCCCCGTAGCACTGCCCCTCCGCGTCCACCTTCCGACCTTTCCCCCAACCGTCCCTCCCTCACATGCCGCTCGCCAAGCGCATCATCCCCTGTCTCGACGTGGACGAAGGCCGGGTCGTAAAAGGCATCAACTTTGTGGACATCCGCGACGCTGGCGATCCGGTGGAGCAGGCCCGCACCTACGACGCCGCCGGGGCCGACGAGCTCGTCTTCCTCGACATTACGGCCACGCATGAGGACCGCGACATCATGCATGACGTGGTGCGCCGCACGGCCGACCAGGTCTTCATTCCCCTCACCGTGGGCGGGGGCCTGCGCTCAGTGGAGGACATGCGGGCGATGCTCCAGGCCGGCGCCGACAAGGTGGCCATCAATTCGGCGGCCGTGAAGGACCCGAATCTGATCGCCCGCGGGGCCGAGGCCTTCGGGAACCAGTGTATCGTCGTGGCGATCGACGCGAAGCGGCGGGACGGCGAAGGACCCGACTGGGAGGTGGTCGTTCACGGCGGCCGGAAGCCCACGGGCCGCGATGCCGTGGCGTGGGCCGTGGAGGCGGAGGACCGAGGGGCCGGCGAGTTGCTGGTGACGTCGATGGATCGCGACGGCACGAAAGATGGATACGACCTGTCGCTCCTCCGGGCCATCACCGACCGTGTCCAGGTCCCAGTCATCGCCTCTGGCGGGGCGGGCACGCTGGAGCACCTACGAGAAGGTCTCGTGGACGGTGGAGCGAGCGCGGTGCTGGCGGCATCGATTTTTCACTTCCGCGAGTATACGGTGGGCGAGGCCAAAGATTACCTCCGCAATGCCGGTCTACCGGTCCGCCCTGCCCGAGATGAATGGACCGAACGCCATGTCCCAACCGAATGATCGTTCATCGCCCCCCGCCACTCGGCTGCTGAAGGGAGCGGCCCTCGTGTTCGCCGCCCTTGGCGGAAGCATGACCGCCTGGGGGCTCGACAAGTGGATGCGGTACCCGGAGGCCCGCGCGACCCAGTTCGGCTTCGAGGCGCCCCTCTGGCCTGCGTTTACGCTCTTCATCCTCATCGCCACAGTCATCGTCGTGTGGCTCCTGTGGACCACCGCCGGGCGGGTCGAGGAGGGGGAGGACCTCTTCAGCCAGCGCCATCGCCGACGGCCCTCCGACTCGGCCGGCCCGGCGGAACGCTCGGACGCCGAATGAGTCATCGTTCTCGGAACGGCGGACCGGCGCTGCCCTACGTCTCCCACGTCGCCCTCAGAAGATCATCGAGAATGGTCCGCGCTGCCTCGTAGATGCCGTCCACCTCGCTCGCCCGGGGCCCGGCCACGTTCAGCACCCGAATGTGGTGCTCCTGTCCCCAGGCCCGAATCATCGGCACCGGGACGGGATCCGAGAGGCGCACGTGCAGCACCGGCGTGCCCCGCTGCTCCGCCTCCGTCCGGGTACGGACGGTTCCTCCCGACAAAGACCCGGGCGCGATGATGAGCGTGCCGTCGCTGTCCCGCACGTTCCAGGCGGTGCGCTGGGCGTACGCGTCGGACGGCGTTTCACGGAGGGGATACCGATCCGGAATGGATCCGTCCTCGGCCCGGCGGCCCTGCGGGCACCACCCGTCCACCGGCACGCCATGAACGAGGGCCGTGTCGAGGGCCGCGCGGTCGACGCCCGTCTGTCCACCCGACACGATTTTTTGGAGATCCATGGATCTGGGGACTTTTCGGATGAGTGGGACCGCCGGAGAGCATGGAACGTTCTGAGGCTCAGTGGTCGTCGGGGTGACACGTCACGGACGCCATTCGCCCAGACGCCCTTCTGCCTGACCCCGTTGTGGGAGCGTTTTCAGGCACAATCCTTCCACACTTCCGGGCATCTACGCTTCGTCCCCCTGAACCTTCCTCTCCGCGTCCAGTTTCCCACACGCGCCGATTTGAGGGTAGCTCTGGTTCCCCATGCGGCTGTTTACCGCCATCGACGTTCCCGACTCCCTCCGCGAGGCCCTGTCCGCCTGCCAGGACACTGATGCGCTGCCTGTCCGGTGGACCGACCCCGAGCAGTTCCACGTGACCCTTCGGTTCATCGGCCACGTGAACAAGGAACAGGCCGTGCGCTACGAGGCGGTCCTTGCGGACGTGGACGCAGGTCCCGTGCAGTGCGACCCCTACGGCCTCGATGTGCTCCCCTCCCGCCAGTCGCCGCGCGTGCTGATGCTGGGCCTGGAGCGCACCGACTCGATGATGGCCCTCTACGATGCGGTGAGCGATAAGCTGGAGGCGGAGGGCCTAAACTCGGAAGACCGCGCCTACCGGCCGCACGTCACCATCGGTCGACTCGAAGATCCCGACGCGGACGCGGTCCACGGCTTTCTCCGCGCTCAGGAGAATTCGTTTCAGACCTTCGAGGCCGACCGCTTCATTCTCTACGAAAGCACCCTGACGCCGGACGGAGCGGTCCACGAGCCCCAAGCGTTTTATCTTCTTTGACCCATCAATTTTCGATGACCCAGCGCTTGCTCCAGGATAATTGGCGGCGCCGGCCGTTACATGCACCCCTTACCTCTGTCTTCTCCGCCGCTCGTGTTGGCTCGATGATCCGACGAGCTCTGCTCCTCGCTATTCTCCTGTGCCTCGGCCTCACCTCCCTCGCGACGGCTCAGGACGGGGTCCCCTCCCTGGAGGCCCTCCAGGGCCGCTACGATCGCCTCGGCGGACTCCGGGCCACCTTCACACAGGTGACTCAGTCCGAGTTTGCCGACGACTCGACCCGAATTCAGGGACGGGTCCTGCTTGCCGGCAGCAAGTACCGTGTCGAAACGCCGTCTCAGACCGTGGTCACCAACGGCACGACGACCTGGATTTACTCCCCAGCGGACAGTCAGGTGGTGGTCAACGACGCGGACGCAAACGCCTCGACCGTGACGCCCCAAACGTTTCTTACCGCCTCGGCGAAGAAGTACGAGGTCGCCTCCACTCGTACGGCCCGACGAGACGGGACCCCCCACGACGTTTTGTCTCTGACCGCAACCGAGCCGTCCGCACGCTTCAAAGAAGCGGTCCTCTGGGTGCGCCGGAGCGATCGCATCGTCACGCGCCTCCGTGCCACCGACCGCAACGGCGCCATCCTGGACCTTCGTCTGCACGGTATCATCGTGGATCCAGACTTCGAGGGCCAATCCTTCACGTTCTCGACCCCGGATGGCGTAGAGGTCGTGGACCTTCGCGGCGACACCGCTGGTTGAGTGTTGTTTGTCGCGGCCGCTGATCGTTCCAGACGAATTTCTGAAGTGTGTTGAGTCGACGCCGACTGTTTCAGATCGGAAGTTTTGTCTTGGCCTTTGGCCTGCTCGCCCTGGCCCTCTACGGGGTAGACCTCACCAACATTCTGGGGGCCTTCCGGGAGGCCGACTATCGGTACCTCTTCCCACTGGCCGCGCTCATTGTCGGCAGCAACGTGCTCCGGGCCTGGCGGTGGCAGATCCTGATTGAGGCCCTTCCCCCACCGTCGGACCCGGACGGAACCTTTGAGATGCGACCGGCCCGGATGCTGGAGGCCTCCTTCTCCTCCGTCATGATCGGCTACATGATCAACTACGTCGCCCCCCGTATGGGGGAGGTGGCCCGCACCGCCAACCTCTCCGCCCGCTCTAAGCATCGGTTCAGCAGCCTCTTCGGGACCGTCGTGTCCGAACGAATCTTCGACACCGCTGTCTTAGGGCTGGCGCTCCTGAGTGCCCTCGGCCTCCTCTTCAATCGGCTCGGCGTGCTCAGGAAGCAGGTTTTCGCCCCAGCATGGGCCCAGCTCCAGTCGATTTCGACGACCTGGATCGTTGGGGGAACGCTCGGGGCACTCCTGCTCGTCACGTTGCTGGTTCTAGGAGGGCGGTGGCTCATTCGCCACGAGGACTCGTGGCTCGGGCGGTTCTGGTCGGAGACCCTCAAGCCGGCCGCTGTGTCGTTCAACGAGGGACTGAGGACGCTCGTGCAGTCCCCCCGCCGCGGAGCGATTCTCCTCTCCACGGTGGGCATGTGGGGCGGCTACCTCCTCATGGCCTATCTCCCCTTCAAGATGCTCCATCTGGCAGCCCCTTACGGCATCGACCTCCTCGACGCGTGGGTACTCATGGCCATCGGCGCTCTCGGCATTGTCGTTCCCTCCCCAGGGGGCATCGGCTCGTATCACTACATCACCCAGCAGGCACTCGTTTACCTCTACGGCGTCCCTGCGGCTGAGGCCCTCACCTATGCTGTGCTCACGCACGGCGCACAGCTCGTCTTCTACACGTTCGCCGGCGGCGTGGCCGTTTTGTACCAGGGCACCGGCCTTCGTCCCTTCCTGGCCTTCTGGAGCGAAGAGTCGTCCACCCCGACCGACGACGCCTCGCCGTCGCCGACCTCTGCCCTGGAGGCGGGAAGCGCAGAGGACAGTGGGTCGGATGTCCATGACTCTTACCGCGGAAGTCGGTCGATGCCCACGAGCGAGTAGATTCCGCCCGGGTATGCTGAATGAAGCCAGCATCGAGGTCAGCGTCCACCGCCAGGTTGCCGAACCGAAGGGCCAAGCCACCGACGATTGTTTTGGGACGGTCGACGATGCCGCGCCCGCTCGTGGCATTGCTCAGGGTCTCGGTCTCGAGGCCCCGGCAGACGCTCCCTACCATCCCGGTCGCCGTTCTCGCTTACATATCGGCCCTGCACCAGAGGCTGTCCACGTGCCCGCTCTCAACCCGCACTTGAGCCCCCGGGCGACCGTCTCGTTCAGAGAGCGCGGCTCCCTCGCTTTTACGCGTCCCTCAAACGAACCATTTAGCCCTTCGACCGGAGCGCGAGATGAATCGCCGTCGATAGGAGCCCCGCGCCATTGACACGAGTCCGGGCCACCACGGCCGTGGCCATAAAGGGAATCATGGGCCGGGGAACGTTCGTGACGTGGCAGAGACGCATTCACGAGTCATCGACACGAGTCATTGAACCAAGTCGAACCGCTTTTCGGGACGCCTCGGCCCGCTTGGTCTGGCGAACGCGACGGTCTCGACCCCGGAGGATGTCGATCCGGCGGGATCAGTCTGGCCTCTCAAGTACACTCTGAAGCTTCGGAAGCGGGGATTGTCTGGACGCTCCCCCCAGGTGTAATCGGGGCCCCACTTTTCGCAAAATATTGCTGGCAGTCCTCACCGGCGGTTTGTTGTTTAAAAAGTGTAACTTGTGTCACCTAGCTCTTTTCACATCCATTCCAGCCCCCCATGAAAGTAACAGTCATCGGCGCCGGCAATGTCGGCGCCACCGTTGGTGAATGCGTGGCCCGCCAGGACGTAGCGAAGGATGTCGTCATGGTCGATGTCAAAGAAGGAATGCCCCAGGGCAAGGCTCTCGACATGCGGGAGTCGAGCCCCATTCAGGGCTTCGACTCTTACATCACGGGCACCAACGACTACGGCCCGACCGAAGGCTCGGACGTATGTATCATTACGGCCGGCCTGCCCCGCAGCCCCGGCATGAGCCGCGACGACCTGCTGGCCAAGAACACCGAAATCGTAGGCGGCGTCACCGAGCAGTTCGTCGAGGGGAGTCCCGACAGCACCATCATTGTGGTGGCCAATCCGCTCGACGTGATGACCTACGTCGCATATGAGGCGAGCGGCTTCCCCGCGCACCGCGTGATGGGCATGGCCGGCGTGCTCGACACGGCACGTTTCCGCTCGTTCATCGCCGAGGAACTCGATGTCTCAGTCCGCGACATACAGGCCCTCCTCATGGGCGGCCACGGCGACACGATGGTTCCCCTCCCGCGTTACACCACCATCGGCGGCATTCCAGTCACCCAGATGCTCGACGACGATACAATCTCGGACATTGTGGAGCGCACGAAGGGTGCCGGCGGCGAGATCGTGGACCTGATGGGTACCTCGGCCTGGTACGCCCCGGGCGCCGCGGCGGCCGAAATGACGGAGGCCATCCTCAAAGACAATAAGCGCGTTCTTCCCTGCGCGGCCTATTGCGACGGCGAATACGGCCTCCACGACCTCTTCATCGGCGTGCCGGTGAAGCTTGGAGCCGGGGGCGTCGAAGAGATTATCGAGGTCGACCTCGACTCCGACGAGCGGACTCAGCTCAAGACGTCCGCTGGGCACGTGCAAAGCAACCTCGAGGACCTCGAACGCCTCCGCAAGGAAGGAAAAATTGGATGAGTGGAGGTGTGAAGGCCTCCATATTTCCATACATCCGTCGTTCCATGCCTACTCCAGCACATCACGGAGCGGATCGGTCGGCTCGCGGTGCTCCTCCGGGTGGGCCTCGTCGTGACGGCGCGGCTCCAGGTGAGCCGTTACGTGGACGTTGTCGTCCGGAAAGAGTGCATCGACCCGGTCCTCGACTTCGTGGGAGCGGGCGTGCGCCTCGCGGATGGACATGCTGCCCGGAAACATCAGGTGGTACTCGATCCACACCTGATCGCCGGCCCGGCGGTGGCGGACCTGATGAAACTCGGCGATCAGGTTCTCCTCCACCGCCGTCCCGAGCTCGTCGAGCAGGGCTTTTGTCGCCTCCAGATCGGCCTCATCCATGAGGCCGTAGACGGAGCGACGGAGCAGTCCAGTGGCGGTCCACAGAATGTTGCCCGCTACGAGGAGGCCGACGGCGGGGTCCAACCACCGGATCCCTGTGAGCCACACGAGGCCCACGCCGACGATGACGCCGAGGCTCGTCCACATGTCCGTCATCACGTGCTGGCCATTGGAGACGAGGACGAGGCTGTTGGTACGCCGTCCAGTACGGATCAGGTACCATCCCAGCGCGAGGTTGACGGCAGTGAGGCCCGCAATGATGAAGAGTCCTACGTCGAGCTGCCGCAGCGTGGCTCCCGTCACGAGATCCTGGACGGCCATCCATCCAATCCCGATCGCGGCCAGAAGAATAAGCGTTCCCTCAATGGCGGACGCAAAGTAGGCGACTTTTCCGTGGCCGTAGGGGTGGTCGGGATCGGGGGGCGTGGACGCGTACCACAGACTGAAGCCCGCGAAGCCGGTGGCGAAGAGGTGAATCACCGACTCGGCGGCGTCGGAGAAGATGGCCGTGCTTCCTGTGAGGGAGGCGGCCGTGAGCTTGCCCACGAGCATTAGGAAAGACACGAGCAGGCTCGCGGCCATGGCCCGCCGGCGGGCGCGCTTGGCCTCGGCGGACGATTCATCGGCGTGTGAGCGAGTAGCGGGCATGACACGGTCCGTACTCGCATCCCCTCCTCCAGGTTCGCCCTCGGGTCAGGGCGATCGTATGTTCAAAGCTTCAGCGAACCACGGAGGCTCCCCTGCCTCTGATCGGACGGCAAAGACCGGGACTTCGCGGGTGAGTGGAAGAAAGAGCGGGAGCACCGACATTTTGCCCCCGTAGAACGGCACAAAGGCTGCCGTCGCTCCGATGCGATCGCCATGGTCCTCGGGTCTCGAACTTGCCGCTCTCTTCGCCGCCCCCAACGCACAGCGCACAACGCCCATCTCTACACCAACCATGCCCCGCCTTGAGCACATCGGCATCGCGGTCGACGACGTAGAGGCCGTCGTGGAGTGCTTCCGGGACCTGCTGGGCGCCCGGCCGTACAGGGCCGAGACGGTGCCCGAGCAAGGAGTACGCACGCACTTCCTCGACGCCGAAACGACGAAACTGGAACTGCTCGAGGCGCTCGATGACGATGCGCCGGTGCAGCGCTTCCTCGACAAGCGAGGCGAAGGGATGCACCACGTGGCGTTCGAGGTCTCAGACCTTGAGGCCACCATGGACCGCCTCCGAACTGCAGGGTACGACCTGCTAAGCGACACGCCCCAACCCGGTGCCGACGACAAACGGATCGCCTTCGTGCACCCGACGCAGACGCACGGCGTCCTCGTCGAGTTCTGTGAGTCGGCCCCGCCCTCCTGGTCCCCAGTCGAGGTGCCCCGCCACGACGGTCACCTCTCGGTGTTCGAGCGGGGGGATCGAAATCGCCCCTCTCTTCTCTTCCTGCATGGCGCCGCGGGCTGCACACTCTTCGAGACGGCCCCGCTCATGCGTCGGCTGGAGTCTGCCTTTCACCTCGTGGGGGTCGACCTGAGCGGGCATGGCGCCTCCGCGTTTCCTATCTCGGACGATCTGTCCCTGGACCTCTTCGCGAAGGACGCCCGGCTGACTCTCGATGCACTCGACCTTTCCTCAGCCCATGTCTTCGGTTTTTCCCTCGGGGGTGGCGTGGCCCTTCGCCTCGCCCAGCGCTTTCCTACCCGTGTTGACCGCCTCGCGCTCTTCCAAACGAACGTCCGGTGGACGCAGGCCCAGGCGGACCAGATGCGACAACGCCTCGATGTCGACGCTCTCCAGGAAGAGGCCCCCAACCAAGCGGCGCGCCTCCGGTCTCGCCACGAGCATCCCACCCGCCTGCTCCACTGCCTGCGGACCTTCGTCGGACGCCTGCCGGACACCTCCGACGCGCTGACAGAGACGCTCCCCGATATTTCAGCACCCACGCTGGTCGGGGCCGTAGACCGGGATCCTCTTTTCGGCTCCGAGGCCCCACAGGTCCTCCACCAACAGCTCCCGAATGCCCGGCTCACGATCCTCCCCGGCGAGCACCATAGCCTTACCCACGCCCCCCTCCTCCTGCTCGCCCCTCTCTTGTCTCGCCATTTTCTGGACGAGTAGCACAGCCCCCGACCGCCACCCAATCCGGTCATCACTCAATTTGGTCAAAACAAACACACAAACGCACCTACGCACTTACGCAATGACGCTTCCCTCCTACCGCTTCCTCGGCGACACCGGCGTGAAGGTGTCGCCCCTCTGCATGGGCACCATGACCTTCGGTGGGCCGGCAGACCGCGAGACCGCCGCCGCGATGTTTCGGCGCTGCCGAGAGGCCGGGATCAACGTCTTCGACTGCGCGAACGTCTATGAAGACGGCCGCTCCGAAAAGATCTTGGGCGATCTCGTGGCCGAGTGTCGAGACGAAGTCGTGCTCACCACGAAGGCCTACTTTCCCGTGGGCGACGACCCGAATGCCCGAGGCGCGAGTCGCTACCACCTCGTCCGTGCCGTCGAAAACAGTCTTCGTCGTCTCGGCACCGACCGCATCGACGTGTTTTTTGTCCACCGGTTCGATGAAAAGACGGCGCTTCCAGAGGTTCTTCGCGCCCTCGACGATCTCGTGCAACAGGGCAAGGTGCTATACCTCGGTGCCTCCAATTTCGCCGCCTGGCAGGCCATGAAGGCCCTCGGCCAACAGCGCGCCGAAGGATGGACCCCCTTCCATGTGATTCAACCCATGTACAACCTGACCAAGCGACAGGCCGAGGTGGAGCTCTTGCCCCTAGCTCAGAGTGAAAACCTCGGCGTGCTTTCGTACAGCCCCCTCGGCGGCGGCCTCCTGACGGGCAAGTACGGGGTAGATCAGCGGCCCGAAGAGGGGCGGCTCGTAGAAAACCCGATGTATCAGACGCGCTACGGCAGGGACGTTCACTACGAGGTCGCCGACCGTTTCACCACGTTTGCCGAGACGCACGGATACGACCCCGTGGCCCTCGCCGTCGCTTGGGTGGCCCACCACCCCGCCGTTACCGCCCCCATTGTCGGCGCCCGCACGTTGGACCAGCTAGAGGGCTCGCTCGGCGCCCTGAACCTTGACATGACGGAAGACCTCCGCGCCGAAATCAGTGCCCTCTCGCCCGCTCCGCCGCCCGCCACCGATCGGGTTGAGGAGCGCTCCGAGCACACCTACGGGGACCGGTAGTCTTAACTGAGATTTTTCCGCCCCACCGCATCTTACGCAGATGTACGAAGTGTTACTTGATTGATCAGTACTGTTTCATCATTTCCATTTCACGTTGAAACCACGTTCTCCAATTTTGTCGGCCTCGTTTCACTCGGAAAGACGTACGCTTTGGTTTGGAAAGATTCAACTTTGCGAAAACGAAGTTGTCGTATCCGGATGGAATTGGAGCGGGCCTGTAG
>CAZMDV010000039.1:0-13756 GCA_964564875.1 uncultured Salinivenus sp. | reverse complement strand
CTCTGTTCAGTCAAACCCTCCCACATTTATCTCTCGTAACATGGATGACACCCGCGAGCGCGAGATTAGCGGCCGGACGGTCCGCATCGACCGAACCCTTTGCATTGGGTCGGGCAACTGCACGAACATCGCTCCCGAGATTTTTGTGATTCGGGAGGACAACATCGTGGATTTTCAGGACGAGACGCCGGACATCGACGCCGGACGGCTCGAAGAATCGGCGTCCCTTTGTCCGGTCGACGCGCTGATCGTGGAGGACGAAAACGGAGAGCAGATTGTGCCGTAGCGGGGCGTCACTGCTGGCGCCGGTACCAGGCAATCAAGAGTCCCGTGAGCAGGCCCGCCACGAGCCCGAGAAGCATGTAGGTGAACATGGGCGTCCGGAATTCGTGATGCGTGAGGAAGGAGGTCGAAGTGGAGGCGAGGGGTGAGGGCCGCGGAAGAGGAGTGTGGCGTTGGGGACAGTGCTCTTTTGGAGCGCGGACTTCATCAGAGCGGATGCCCCCAGCCTCCAATCTCGAATGCCAACCACTCAACGCCTGACGCTCCGTGCCTAACGCTGAACGCTTTCAAGACGTGAGGGCGTTTGTGGCTTCCCAGGTGCGGAAGCGGTCCAGCTCGGCTCGAATCATCCCGACGGCCGTGCGGACGACCGCAATGTCGTCGACGAAGCCGGGGGCGCCGAGGGGATCCGGAACGAAATCGATGGGCGTAACGAAGTAGATGAGGGCGGCTACGAGAAGTGCCAGGGAGGCCCCCGACACCTGCCGGTACGAGCGCTTCGTCCAGGCCATGAGAAGGCGGAGGGCCGCCCGCAGGTCGTCCCACACGGCGGTCAGGACGCGTGCGTTTGCCTCCAGGTGGGCGTATGCGTCTCGGACGAGCAGGACGACGCGGAAGCGCCGCCGGAGGACGCGCCGCGCAGCCTCCAAAAGCGTTTCGGTCAGTTCCGAGCTAGTTGGGAGCGGCCCGAGAGTGTGGGGGCCGTTCGTGGAACGGGCATCAAGGGAGGACGAATTAGATTCCATGGGGCGACCGGGGAATTGGAAGAAGCAGTGGGGCTTCGATGCTAAGTGAGGACGGGGAGGAAAATCAACTCGATCCGTTTGGTGTCCTGACGACGCGCCATGCCCGGTGCCGAGAAGAGCGTTGCTCGATTTCGATTCTACGGTGCCCTCAACGATTTCCTCTCCGGAACCGGAGGCACCACCGGGCCCGTCGTTCGATATTCCTTCTGGGGCGAGCCTGCCGTCAAGGATGCCATCGAGGCCCAGGGCGTTCCGCACCCGGAGGTCGATCTCGTGCTCGTCAACGAATCCCCGGTTTCCTTCAAGTATTCCCTGACGGGCGGAGACCTAGTGAGCGTATACCCGTGGATCCGGTCCCTTCCCCGGCCGGCGAACAGCCTGCGGCCGACGCTGCCCTGTCCGCCCCGGTTCGTGTGCGACGTGCACCTCGGTCAACTGGCCCGCTACCTGCGAATGCTGGGTCTGGACACTCGCTACCAGACCGACCGCCGGGATTCGGAGCTGGCCCGCACGTCGGCGGAAGAAAAGCGGGTGCTGCTCACCCGGGACGTGGAGCTTCTAAAACGGAGCCGAGTTCAACTGGGGGCCTTCGTTCGGGCGCAGGCGCCCCGCCGTCAGTTCGGGGAGGTCGTAAAGCGGTGTGGGCTCGCCGAGCACGCCGATCCGCTCACCCGATGCCTCGACTGCAACGCGGAGCTAGGCGCGGCTTCGCCCGCGACGATCGACGAGCAGGTGCCACCCCGGGCCCGGGCCGCCCACGACGAGTTTGTGCAGTGTCCGGCCTGCGACTCAGTATACTGGGCTGGCACCCACGTCGAGCGCATGATGCGACTGATTGAGGAGGTGACCGGGCCGATCGACGCGAACGCCGACTCTGAGTCCCGCTCCCACTCGTGACGACCACCCTGACCACATCGCCCACCGAGGCCGCCGAGCAGCTCCGGGGCGGAGGACTGGTGGCATTTCCCACGGAGACGGTGTACGGGCTCGGCGCGGACGCCTTCCAGCCGACGGTTGTTCGAGGCATCTTTGAGGCCAAGGAGCGCCCGGCCGACAATCCGCTCATCGTGCACGTGCACCAGCGCGACCAGATCAGCCAGGTGGCGGCCCGCGTGCCCTCCCCCGCGGAACGGCTTCAGGAGCACTTCCATCCTGGTCCGTTAACGCTCATCCTGCCGAAACATCCCGACCTGCCCTCGGTCGTCACCGCTGGGCTCGACACCGTCGGCGTCCGCATGCCTCGCCTTGAGCTCACCCGGACGTTTCTGGAGGCCTGCGATACGCCCGTGCCGGCCCCGTCGGCCAACCGCTCGGGGCGGCCGAGCCCCACCAGTTGGGAAGCCGTGCGGCACGACTTGGGGGGACGGATCGACTGCATCCTGCAAGGCGAGCGCACGGAGGCGGGCGTCGAGTCGACGGTCGTCGATTGCACCACGCAGCCGGTGGAAGTCCTGCGGCCGGGCGCGATTTCCCTCGAAGCGCTCCGCGAGGTGCTCGGCGCCGTACGAGAGGGGTCGGCGGACGACGCCTCCCCCGCGCGGAGTCCAGGCACGCGCCATCGCCACTACGCCCCGTCCGCAGAGGTTCGGCTCGTGGAGTCTCCCTCAGCCGTGCAACCGGGACCGGACCGTGCCTACATCGGGCTCGCTCCCCCAGCCTCGCCCGACACCTTCGCGGCGGTCTACGTGGAGGAGGACCTGGAGGCCTACGCGCACGATCTCTTCCACGTCTTTCGGGCGTGCGAAGAAAAAGGCATTGCCGTCATCTACGCGCAGACGGTGCCCCCAACCGGACTGGGGCGCGCCCTCAATGACCGCCTGCGGCAGGCGGCGGCGCGGTAGGGAAACGGTTGGGGGTCTGGAGGCGTGGAGGGATCTCAAGTCGGACCCTACGTGCCTGAAGGGACGGGGACGGGACGCCCGCGGGTGGCGTGGATGAGCCACCGAGCCAGGGGCGGGAGGAAACGGCAGGTCTGAACGAGCAGTCGAGCCGCGCCCGGGCGGAACGCTGCCGCGTGAATCCACCGCCCGAGGCGCATGCGACGCCCAAACGCGTCCGACCAGGCGCTCCGGTAGGCCGTGCGGAACGACGCGGCCGATCGGCGTCCGTCTAGAAAGTCTGAGGCGTACGGGCTGACGAGGTCGGCCGTTCGGAGGGCCATCGCCATTCCGTCCCCGCAAAGGGGGGCAATCATGCCCGCCGCGTCCCCAATCATGCACACGTCGTCGGCAAAGCGGGACTTTGGCATCAGCGGCACCTGGCTCACCGCCTCGAACTGCTTGCTCGCGCGAGTGAGGCCCCGAAGTCGCTCGTCCAGAACGGGATTCTGCCGAAGGGTCTCGTTGAGCATCGCCGTCGGGGTGCCCCCGGCCTCCTTGAGGGCGTCGGTGTGGCCGATCCAGCACACATTGATGCGGTTGTTCTCGACCGGCGAGAGGCCACAGTAGCCGCCGGGGGCGCTGTGAAGTTCAATCGTGTCCGCCAGTGCACTAGCCGACGGTCCCGCGTAGTGGGCCTTGAAGCCGACGTAGGGCGGCCGCTGCTCCAGAAAGGGCCGCTCCAGGGCCCGATCGAGGCGGCCCCGCCGACCGTAGGCGCCGAAGACGAGGCGCGCATCCAGCGTCTCCGCACCGGCCGTGACGGCGAACCCCTCCTCAAGACTTCCCTGCACGTCCGTTACGCGCGTGCCGGGCCGGCCGTCCACCCCTGCCGTACAGGCCCGCCGAAAAAGAAGGCGGTCGAGCTGGTAGCGGCTCAGTCCGAGAGCGGTGTCGGGGAGGGCGTGCTCGGTCGTCGTGCCGCTCGGGGCGGTCAAGACCGCTCGATCGATGGGAGCCGTTCCTGCTCCTTGCACCGCCCCAAGCACCCCGAGCCGACGGAAGGACGACTGCGCCTCGGGCGACAGAAACTCACCGCACAGCTTATGGCGAGGATACGTCGACTGCTCGGCCAGAACTACGTCGTATCCCGCCCGGGCTAGCTGGAGGGCCGTGCTGCATCCGGCGAGACCGCCGCCGATAATGAGGGCGTCGTAGGGCATAGGGACGGCTTAAAGGGTCAATTTTGTGAGGAGCGCATGCAAACCATGACAGAAACCGCCTGCGGATTGGGAGCTTGAGAGGGAGAGAGGAAAGACCTCGCTGCTCTATCCCTTCGCTGCTACGCAGAAAGCACCAAAGTGATATGGTCACCGTTCACCATTCGCCTCTCGTCCTTCACCCATCGCCGTACGAGAGTGTTGAGAGCGTCCACCGGAACGCCCAGTGCCACCGAATCGTGGGTGAGGGGAGTTGTGCCCGACGGCCCAGGGATCGCAGGTCGTCCCTCCAGAAGCCCCGGCGGACCGAGATCGGCCCGTCGTGCTGTACCATCGGCGCCATGCGCAGCCCGCGGCTTAGGAGCCAGATTCCGACGTAGGCCAGCGGATGCCGATGCAGGTCGTTAACAAGGAGGCCCCGGCGTGCGATCCGCTGCATCTCCGCGAGCAGACGAACGGCGGCCTCGCCGTGGAAGTGATGGAGAAAGAGGGCGGCGTGGACGATGTCGACGGACTCGTCGTCGTATGGAAGGTTTAGCGCGTCCTCGATCTCGACGCGGACCTGCGAGCGAAGAGTCGGCGACAACTGCGCGTCCAAGTAGGCCTGCGCATGACCCACCGTCACGGGGTTGGCGTCCACCCCGATCAGTTCTGTTACGCACCCGAACTGAGCCCCTCGACGGGCGAAGCGCACGAGGTAGTCCCCGCCCCCGCAGCCCACGTCCAGTACGCGAAGGTGGTCGTGCCTCCGAAAGAGTGGATCGAGGACGGCGTTGGTGGCGGCGTAACCCCCGAGCAAACGGTTGGTCCAACGAAGATCTCGGAGGGCTCGCGTCAGCCGGGCATCGGTAATCGAGAAGTCGTCCATCCACTCCTGCGTTTCCAGGCGGACGGACAGGTCGGGAAGCCGGGGGAACGGAAGGGACACCAGTCGCTCGGACAGATTAGGTGCGGTTGAAGCCTCTCCTAGTAAGCACTTCGGAGAGAGAGGGTAATCTAAGTCACCTCGACCTCTGCTTCAATGCCCTGCTCCTCGAGCCGGTCCCGCACCTCAGGGGCCAAGTTTTGCTCCACGGTGCTTGGCACGAACTTCGCTACCAGCCACGCGATGTAGCCCTGCTGCCACGCTGCCTTGGTCGCGTCCTTGATCGTAATCTCCAGCTTCCGGGCCCCCTTGGTGTCGACTGTCGCCTCGATGCCGCGACTCTGGAATCCGTCTGCTAAGTGGTCGGCCATCTGATTCCGAACGGCCGACTCGATGTCGGCCCCAGCCCCGGCGGCCTGGGCCGCACGGGCCCCCATCTGGCGACGAGCGAGTTCTTGGGCGTTGAGAATGGTGACTTCAATCATGGAGGATGGGTGTGGACGGGAAGAAAGGATGACCGGTCGCAGAACGTGGGAGGCGGGTGTCGGATTGGCGGGGAGACTGGCCCGATTCTGCACGTACGCCCTCTATTGGCGCTCCCGCGGCGGGGTTCCGGACTGTACGGGTTCTTGGAATGAGCCCCCACGCGTTGGCAGGCTCGACCCCGAAACTCACGGCCGCGTCTGTAGTATAGGGGGGTACCCCACCCGAGAGGATTCCTTTCGGCTGCTTGAGTTCCAAATCGCAACTCCGAATTGCTCTATGACGCATCCCTCCACCGACACAGATGCTCCCTCGCAGGGGCAGGCACCCCTGGAAAACGGCTCTCCGGAGACGAACGGGGAGGCCTGCCCGGTGCCGCCCGAGACCGCCTCGGAGACCGAGACAGGAGATCTGCCCGCCGATCGAGTCGTGTCCCTGTCCATTGAGGGCATGTCGTGTGCCTCCTGCGCCGAGAGCGTAGAAGGTGCGTTGCAGAGGGTTGACGGCGTGGCACAGGCGGAGGTCAACGTCGCCACCGAGCGGGCCGATGTGACCGTTGATTCGGACGCGGTGTCGATCCGTGAACTGGTCACTGCCGCTGAAAACAGTGGGTACGGGGTTCGCACCACCGAGACGACCCTCACGGTGCAGGGCATGAGCTGTGCCTCGTGTGCGTCGAGCGTCGAATCGGAGCTGGAGGCGCTTGACGGAGTGCTAGAGACAAGCGTGAACATTGCCACGGATCGCGCTACGATCCAATATGTGCCCGGTTCGGTGGAGCCCACCGACTTCACCGCGGCCGTTCGCAGTGCGGGGTACGACGTGGTGGATACGCAGGGAGGAGCGGACCGAACCGACGTGGAGCGGGACGCTCGCGAGGAGGAGGCGCAGTCCATGAAGCGCAAGTTCCTCTGGTCGCTCACCTTTGCGCTCCCTGTCTTCGTGCTGGAGATGGGGGTCCTGCACGTGCCGGCGATGGAGGCCTGGATCACCGAACAGGTCTCTACGCAGACCCTCTACTACGTGCTCTTCGGCCTCACGTCGGTCGTCATGTTTGGGCCGGGACGATACTTCTACGAGCACGGCTGGCCCGCGCTCAAGAGCGGACGCCCCGACATGAACACGCTCGTGATGATTGGGACGTCGGCGGCGTACGGTTATTCGGTCGTGGCGACATTTTTGCCGAGTGTACTGCCGGAGGGCACGGTGCACGTCTACTACGAGGCGGCCGCGACGATCGTCACGCTCATCCTGGCCGGCAATTACATGGAGGCCCTCGCCAAGGGCCGCGCCAGCGACGCGATCCGTTCGCTGCTGGACCTCCAGGCCACGACGGCTCGGGTTCTGCGGGACGGGGAAGCCGTGGAGGTAGACGTGCGTGACATAGTGCCCGGCGCCGTCATCCGCGTGCGGCCCGGCGAAAAGGTGCCGGTGGACGGGGAGGTGCTAGATGGCCAGTCGTACGTGGACGAGTCGATGGTGACCGGCGAGCCCGATCCGGTGCGCAAGACGGAAGGCGATGAGGTGGTGGGCGGCACCATCAACGAAACCGGGAGCTTCACCTTCCGCGCCACTCGAGTCGGCGAGGAGACGGTCCTCTCGCAGATCGTAGAAATGGTCGAAGAAGCCCAGGGCTCCGCGCCGCCCATCCAATCGCTGGCCGACCGCGTGGTGCGCGTGTTCGTGCCGTTCGTTCTCGCGGTCGCAGCCCTGACGTTCGGCATCTGGATGATCTGGGGCCCCGATCCGGTGCTCACCTTCGCACTGGTGACGTCCGTCTCCGTCCTCATCATTGCCTGCCCCTGCGCGATGGGCATTGCCACGCCGATCTCGGTGATGGTGGGCACGGGGCGCGCCGCGGAACTGGGCGTGTATGTGCGGGAGGGGGAGGCCCTGCAGGCCCTCCACGGCGCCGACCTCGTGGTGCTCGACAAGACCGGCACCCTCACGAAGGGCCGGCCTGAGGTGACGGATTTCATACCGCAGAACGGCTTCGCAGAAAACGACCTGCTCCGCTGGGTGGCCGCCGTCGAGGCGCAGTCTGAGCATCCGATTGGGGACGCCCTCGTCGCGCGGGCCGAGGACTGCGATCTCGGCTGGCCCGACGCCACGGACTTCGACGCCATTCCGGGCCACGGCGTGCAGGCGACGGTCGAGGGACGCACGGTGGCGGTGGGGGCTGAGCGCCTGATGGACCGGCTGGACGTGGCGCTTGATGGGCAGAAGACGACGGCCGATGATCTGGCCGATGCCGCCAAGACGCCGCTCTACGTGGCGGTGGACGGCACGCTCGCCGCGGTCGTGGCGGTGGCCGACCCGATCAAGGACTCCACGCCCCCCGCGCTCGACGCCCTGCACGACTTGGGCATCGAGGTGGCCATGATCACCGGCGACGACGAGCGCACGGCCCGCGCCATCGCCGATGAGCTCGGCATCGACCGCGTGCAGGCCGAGGTGCTGCCCGACGACAAGGCCGAGGCCGTGAAGGACTTCCAGGAGCAGGACCAAACCGTTGCGTTTGTGGGCGACGGCATCAACGACGCGCCCGCCCTCGCTCAGGCCGACGTGGGCATTGCCATCGGCACCGGCACCGACGTGGCCATTGAGAGCGGCGACATTGTGCTCATGGCCGGCGACCTGCGCGGCGTGCCGAACGCGGTGTCGCTGTCGCAGTCGACGATGCGCAACATTAAGCAGAATCTGTTCTGGGCATTCGCCTACAATGTGCTGCTCATCCCAGTAGCGGCGGGCGTGCTCTACCCGGCGTTCGGGCTGCTGCTGTCGCCCGCGCTGGCGGCCCTCGCAATGGTCTTCTCCGACCTCTTCGTGGTGGGCAATGCGATGCGGCTGCGGCGCCTGAACGTGGCGGTGGGCGGAGAGCCCGCCGTCGCGGAGGCCGCTGCGCCGACTGTACCGTAGCGGACGCCACACGTCCCCAGGCTGTGCCCGCCCTACATTCCGACCCACGAGCCTTCACCTTTCGGACTGTACTCCGGGCGGTAACGGGTCCAACGCACCCCGAATCGGCGCCCGCCGGCGACTGACTCTTGGTTCTTCAAGGGCGCGTTCGGTAGAACGGGGCGCCGATTTCCCTCTCCCGGACGAACGGACTTTTCGTTCTAGGTGTGAAGATTTAATGGTGGTCGGAACGCTGTACCATGATACAGCCCGTGTGAAAAGCTGAATCACTGATTTCCCCCACCAAGAGACCATCCCACCAGTGTCTGATTCCCGAACCATCGAGGTCTTCACGGCGGGATGCCCCCTCTGCGACGACGTATTGGCACTTGTGCGGGACCTCGCCTGCGAGTCCTGCGACGTTCGCACCGTGCGCCTTCAGCAAGACGACGGCCAACGCCGCGCCGAGGAGGTTGGCGTCGAAACGGTGCCCGCCGTGGCCATCAACGGCGCGCTGGCAGAGTGCTGCCAGGGCCGCGGGGTCAATGAAGACGACCTGCGAGCGGCCGGCGTAGGAATTCCGTTGTAGATGGTCACTGTCGATTCCTGCCCACGCACTATATCCGACATGCGGCTTTGCTCTCTCTCAGTTGCAGTCCTCGTTATTTTGGCAGGCATTGGCCTCGGTCCGTCCGCAGTTCGCGCCCAGGCACACGAAGGGGAGAAAGTCCAGTCCCCCGACGCGATCGTGCACGTCGACGGCCTGGCCTGTCCGTTCTGCGCCTATGGACTCGAGAAGAAGCTTGATGAGCTCGATCCCATTCAGGCGATGGAGGTACAGATCGAGACGAGTCGCATCCTCGTGGCGTTTCGGGCAGAGAAGCGCGCGACGGAAGAGGAGCTCAAACGGGCCGTCGAGGAGGCAGGCTTTTCGGCGCGGAAGATCGAGTTTCCCGACGAGTCTCCACCGTCGGACGACTCCTTCTAAGCCACCCTCGTTCGTCTCTCGTCGCTTTGACCTCCGAACGATGTCCAGAATCACGCCCGTCTTTCGGCTGCTTGCTTGTGGGTCCGTCGGCTCCGTGCTGGTGGCCCTCGCGATCGGTGTGGGCCTCGCGTTCGGGCCTGCGGTCCCCCCGGCGGCGGCCCAGATCACGACGAACACGGCGCTGCCCGTCACCGAAGGCCGCGGTATTTTCCGCGTACAGTCGAAGGTCCTTCGGGCGACGGGCGGCGGGCCGATGGACCGGGAGTTGACCGCGTATGCGGTGCCGCTCATTGGGGTCTATGGCGCGACGCCCCAGTGGACCCTCTTCGCAGTGGCGCCGCTGCTCCGTAAGCGCCTGGACGTGACAACCCCGCAGGGACGTGTGACGCGAGGCCCGACTGGCCTCGGTGATGCGCGCATGTTTGCCCGCTACACCGTGTGGCAGCAGAATCGGAGCGGGCAGACGATTCGGCTCGCGCCACTTGCGGGTTTGGAAGTGCCGACGGGGCGAAGTGACGATGCCGATCAATTGGGCCGCCTCCCCCAGCCGCTCCAGCTCGGCTCCGGCTCGTGGGACCCGTTTTTCGGGCTCGTGTTTACGTGGCAGACGCTCCAGTGGCAGGTCGACGTCTCGCCCGTCTACGAGGTCAACACCGAAGCGAACGACTTCGAGTTCGGCGACGAGGCGCGCCTGGACGTGGCCTCCAAGTACCGCTTATGGACCCACGAGCGCTCGGGCCGCGTGCCCGGCTTCGTCTACGCGAACCTGGAGACGAATCTGGTCTGGCAGGGCGAGAACAAAATGAACGGTCAGGAGAATCCTGACTCGGGCGGGACGACCTGGTTCGTAGCGCCGGGCCTGCAGTATATTACCCGGCGTGTGGTCGTGGAGGGGGCCGTGCAACTGCCCGCCGTGCAGGACCGGACCGGATCGGCGCTGGCAGAGGACTTTATCACGACACTGAGCCTGCGCGTGAATATCTAACGCAAGCTGCACTCTACGTGCTACGTTTCGTCAAGACGGCGGACGATAGACCGCCGACCGCGGCCCTTTTCGGCTGTCCACCGTCTGCGTTCCGCAGTTCCACAGGAAGTCCGTGGGGCACAGCTGAGCGGTCTCCACACAGTCTAGAGTCGACGATGCCGAAGCAAGTCGTTTCCGTTCTTGGTGCCGTGCTCGCGCTCGGGCTCCTTGTTAGCTGTCAGACTGACGGCGATGCCCCGGCGCCAACCTTCGAGTTTGCCGAGGTGTGGGGCACGTCGGGCACGGAGCCGGGGGCGTTCCGGGAGCCCATCGGCATTGCGATTGCAGCGGACGGAGCGACGTTCGTGAGCGAGGCCCAGAGCCGGCGCGTTCAGGTGTTCGGGCCCGAGGGGGAGGTTCGTCGCCAGATCGGCCCAGTGCTCGCCAACGGCGACACGCTCCGACGTCCGATGCACCTCGCCACGGCGGACTCGATCCTGTATGTCCCGGACTTTAACACGGATCGCGTCTACCGGCTCTCGCCGGAAGGGACGCTACGGGGCCCCCTCGACGCGTCGGCGTCTGGAGTCGGATTTGACGCGCCCGGCGGCGTGGCCGTCGATGATCGAGGGCGCGCCTACGTGGCCGACTTCTACCACCACCGCGTGCTGCGCTTCGCCGCGGACGGCACGGTTGATCGCCAGTGGGGCGAGACCGATTCTCTCGGCGGCGCGGCGGAGCGCTTCACCTATCCCACCGACGTGGCGACGCTTCCGGACGGGGGCTTCGTGGTGGCCGACGCCTACAACCACCGCATCAAGCGGTACGGCGCAGACGGCCGCCTCTCCTGGATCCGGCCGGAAGATCGAGACTGGGAGGGCGCGGCGGAGGGGCAGTTCAACGTGGCGACGGCCGTAACGGCGGGACCGGACGGCAGCATCTACGTCGCGGACTTCTACAACCACCGGATTCAGGGCTTCTCGCCCGAGGGGCGGGTCCTCGCAGTGTTCGGCGAGCAGGGCAGTGGAGAAGGTCAGTTTGAGCGGCCGGTCGATGTAGCGTTCAGTCCCGAGGGCCTCCTCCACGTCGTCGACTTCGGCAACGACCGCATTCAGACGTTCCGTCCGCCGAACTGACGACGGATGCCCTCTTGCCTCCCGCTCCACGCATCAGTTCCCATTGGATCCCGGTAGAACAACCGATGAGAGTACATCCTCTTTAACGATCCTCGAATGCCCATGGATGAAATGACCCGCGGTGAGGTCGCCGAGAAGGCCGGTGTCAATCCCGAAACCCTCCGCTACTACGAACGGAAGGGGCTCATTCCCGAGCCGCCCCGGTCGGACGGGGGCTTCCGACTCTACGACGAGCACTACGTCGACCGCCTCCGCTTCATCCGGCGGGCCAAGGACCTCGGCTTTACGCTCGCGGAGATCAAAGGCCTCCTGGACCTACGCGTCGACGACGAGGCCACCTGCCGCGACGTGAAGTCCCGAGCGGAGGAGAAACTCGATGGCGTGGAAGAAAAGATCCGGGACCTACGGCGCATCCGCGACGCCCTTACGCAGCTGGCTTCAGCCTGTGAGGGCGGTAGAGGCCCGACGAGCGACTGTCCCATCCTCGATGCGATGGAGCGCAAAGACGCACTTGACGACATCCTTCCCTAATCTGATCCGTCTGTCATGAGCCCTCAGCCCTCCTCCCCCGACGGCACAAATTGGAGCATCGGCACCGCCCTGGGTGCAGCCGTCGCGGCCTCGGCCTGTTGCACGATCCCGCTCGCTCTGGTAAGCCTCGGGATCGGCGGAGCGTGGATCGGGAGCCTGACGGCCCTGGCGCCGTACCGCTGGATCTTCGTAACCCTGGCCGTTGCGGCACTCGGCTACGCGGGGTACAACGAATGGCGGGTCAGCCGCCGGCCGGACTGCGACTGCGAGACGATCTTCTCGTCGACGACCCGCCGCGTGCTCCTGGGCGCCGGGACTCTGGCCGTCCTGGCACTCGTCGTGAGCCCGTACTTCGTCGCACCCTCGCCGTCGGCGGCCACACAGTCGGCCCAGGCCGCCGTGGAACAGCAAGCCGGGGGCCAGGCCTCGGACGTGCCGGCCTCGTTTCAGCAGGTCGTCCTCAAGGTGGAGGGCATGACGTGCGCTGCCTGCCCACAGACGGTGCAGACCGCTCTCCGCGACGTGGATGGGGTGTACGACGCGGAAGCGACCCTGGAGCCGCCGGAAGCGGTCGTCCGCTTCGACCCGGAGGCAACGTCGATCGAGGATCTGACTGAGGCGACCGACGCCGTCGGCTTTCCGTCCCGTCCCGAATCAAACTCATGATCCATGTCCGAAGCTGTCTTGAAGACCACCGTCACCTGTCCCGAGTGTGAAACTGAAACGGAGACCAGTATGCCGACGGATCGCTGTCAGATCACGTGGACCTGTCCCACCTGTGGCGCAACGCTCACCCCCGACGCTGGCGATTGCTGCGTGTTCTGCACGCACGGACGTACTCCGTGTCCCCCTGTGCAACAGAACAGCGAGTGCTGAACACGGATCGCGGCGATCGATCCAGTCAACCGTTCGGATGAAACCGTCCGCCATACCTCATGGAAATTATTGCGGGGCTGATCGCAGCCGCCACTGTCATCGGGCTGGGGGTGGCTACGCGACAGGACCGCTCGCTGGCGTTCTACGGCACCGTGCTTGTGATCATTGCACTGGCATACGTTCTTTTCGCGGTGATGGCTGAGAGGCCTTGCACGATCGTCATCGAAAGCGCGATTGCCGTCGGATTCATCGGTGTGGCTGTAGGGGCCATCCAGGGGTTGAGCCTGCGTAGCGCCGGATGGCTGGTGGCCTCGTTGCGCATGGAGCCTACGGCCTTGTGCATGGGGCCGTCGTGGTGAATCCGGTCGTCCCCGACTGGTGGCCCCTGTTCTGCTTCGTCGTCGATCTTCTTCTGGGCGGATGGGTTGTCCTACTGGGGAGGCAGGACAATTTGAAGATCCATCCCGAAGAGCAGCCGTTTCGATTGCTTCGTTGACCGCCGAACGAACCCATGGAACTGGTCCCGGACTGGGCGCCCAACATCCACCCGATGGTCGTCCACTTCCCGATCGCCTTCATCGTCGGGGCGATCGGGGCCGACCTGCTCTCGCTCGTCCTGCGCCGATGGAACTGGCTCCGTCCGGCCACAGTCGCCCTGTACGTGGTGGGCGGGGCCAGCGCGGTGTTCACGTACTTCACCGGCACCTGGGCGGCGGATGCGGTTTCGGTCCCGGCCGCAGCGGAGTCGGCCCTTACCGAGCACTCGAATCTCGCGTGGTGGACGATGTGGTTCTTCGGGGCCTACGCCCTGGTGCGCCTCGGGGCACACCTGTGGTCGAAGACGCGGGGACAGGTTGCCGTGCAGGGGCTGCTCCTCGTGCTTGCGCTGGGCGGATCGTACCTGCTCTACGAGACGGGCGACCACGGGGCCAAGATGGTGTACAAATACG
>CAZMDV010000038.1:0-13783 GCA_964564875.1 uncultured Salinivenus sp. | reverse complement strand
GGTCGCCCCAGACGGACCTGATGGAGACGGACGAGGACTTTCGCCTCCACCTGGACGTGCCGGGCATGAGCAAGGAGGACATCAACATCAACCTCCAGAACCGCACGCTGACCGTCAGTGGCGAGCGCACCAGCGAGCGCACGGACGAGAGCGAGGAGTTTGCCCGCGTGGAGCGCGCCTTCGGCAGCTTCCACCGCTCGTTCACGCTTCCGGACGCCGTGGACGAAGAGCATATCGAGGCCAGCTACGACAACGGCGTGCTGACGATCACCGTCCCGAAGACGGAGGAGAGCACGCGCCGTCAGATCGAAATTCAGTAGCCCGGTAGCCTTGCAGGCCCGATCCTCGCGGGGCTGCCGGGACAGGGGCAGTCTCGGATCCGCTCTCGCGTTGTGATCGGGTGCGGCTTCTCGCCCCGGTCGGGTCCCACGCCCGGCTGGGGTTTTTTCGTGGATCCAACAGTGTGAAGTTGTTAGTTCGAAAGAGTCGCGCCCGACTGGTCCGGGAAGGTGCCCCTCTCACGAGGGAAAATCAACATACCAGCCCCTTTGCTTCGCGAGTCGCTTCGCTCGTCTCGTCCATTTCGGGGCCGCCAAAATGGACGCTCAGTGGGGGAGAAAGCTCCCGACACAGGATGATTCCTGCGCCAAGCCGACGAAGCGGGACGTGTTCGTCGGCGTAAAGATCGACTAGCACGATCCACGAAAACAACTTCACACCATTGTCGTGGACCCCGAAATGACGACCGCGCTCTCGGGGCTCTACACGGGGTAGAGGACACGGATCGCAGAGGAGCCGTCGTGCTTCACGACCCGTCCTCCCCCCTCAGCCGCACGACAGTTGCGGTATACAGCCCGTCGAGGCCAGCATCCCGATGCTCTACGATCTCGAAGCGCGTGCCGGAAAGCATTGGTTCGAGCCGCCGGGTGAAGTCCGAGAACAAGACCCGCGCCGCCGGATTGAGCGCGCGGCGCAGCAGCGAGGGTGTTTCTCCTTCCGGCACAAACTTGTCGTAGATCGACACGCGTCCGCCGGGGGCAAGGACGCGCGCGGTCTCGGCGACGACGGAATCAGGATTGGAGACGACCGAGAGAAACAGGTGGAGCAGCACGAGGTCGAACGCGTCCTCGTCGAAGGGGAGCGCCCGGGCGTCCCCCACCCGGAGGTCCACGTTCATGGCCCGCTTCTTGGCCCGGGCCCTCGTCTGCCGAACCATCGCTGGCACCGCATCGAGAGCGGCGATCTGTGCCCCTACGGGAAGGTACTTGAGATCCGCCCCCGTCCCGCATCCAAGCAGCAAGATGCGCTCGTCTGGTGCAGGGTTGGCCCACGCGATGGCCCGCTCTCGCCCCCGCTCCATTGGCCACGCCAGCCAGTCGTAGACCGGCGCGTAGATCCGGTACCGAACCTGATTCCACCAGCGGGCCACGGCGTCGGTCGTTGAGGGCGACTCGGAGTTCGAACGCATGCCAGGTCGGGTGTAAGGTGAACAGGAAGATGGGGGAGAGTCACAGTTCCTCCGATGAGACTCCCCGCTACAGGATCCGCTGGAGTCGGGAGGCGTCCTCGACGCCGCTCCCTTCCGCTCGGAGCGTCCCTACCCCGGGATGGGGGGACCAATCCTGCACCCGGAATACCCGCGAGAGGATTCAAGGATCGTGGAGACGTTACGTCTTGAGTGAAACGGGAACGAGGCGGATGGCGAGCCGAACGGAGGATTGTCCGACGCATGCCGGGACGCCAAAAAGACTTTCTGGGCGGGCGGATGCTACTTGATAGTCCCTCTACGCGCAGGTATGGTCGCCCCTTCCCGAAAATGGCCGTCCCCGACTCGCCTCGGCTCCCGAATGACCCTGCATGTACTTTCGCACAATTCTAGACACAGCAGATGGACGAACGAGAAGAGTTGGTTGACACGCGAGTGAAGGATGTCCTCCGGACAAAAGGAACCCTCCGCGAAGACACCGACGTGCTCACCACCGCCCCGACGACGATGGTGTATGAGTGCATTGCCCGCATGGCGGAGCGCGACTTCGGCTCAATTCTGGTGATGGACGGAGACACGATCGCTGGCATTTTCACGGAGCGCGACTACATGCGCAATCTTACCCTGGAGGGGCGTAGTTCGAAGGAGACGGAGGTCCAGGAGGTGATGACGGACGACGTTGTCACCGTCGACCCTGAGACGCAACTCGAACAGTGCCTGGATCTCATGACGGAGATCAAGTGCCGCCACCTCCCGGTCGTCGACGAAGAGGACCAGCTTACAGATATCATCTCGATGCGGGACTGTGCCCAGCAAATCTCGGAGGCAGCCAGGTCGGAGGCCCTCCAGCTTCGCAATTTCGTCACGGGCCAGTATCCAGCGTAGGGTCGATTTCGGAGGGCCTGTCGCCTCAGCGCGAGTGACGTTCCCCTGTTGCACGTCTTGGGCCTGGAGCACAGTCCCATTCCCTCCGGGGGGCCCCGTACATCCGTCGCAGACGGCCGCCCCTGCGTACAGCCCGCACGTTTCGGACTCGCCGATCCCCTGCGAGGTCACGCGGGCGGGGTCGAACGGGTGAGGTGTTCCGAAAAAGGGGCCGGGCGCACGGAGCACCACGCCCTCGTGGACCGTGGTTCAGGGAAACGAACCCGACCAGACGTGCTATCCAGAGCGGGAACGGAGGGCAGATTGGGATCGGAAAAATAACCTGTGTACGAAAAAATAACCCACGACGAGGGAGCCGAGGGGAAAACGATCCTCTGGTCTCAGAGACCCATCCTGGCCATCGGACTCAGGGTCCACTGTTCCGCGGCCCCTCTCACTCCGATCGGAGGTGGCTTCCCTTACCCAACCTCGATCCCGACAGCAATCGAGGACAGGATCTAATCCGTCCAGGGGCAAATACGGACGCAGCCAATCTACTGTGCGCCATTTAGTTTTTTATTCTTTAAATATAAAGAAGTCAATTCGACGTCTGAGTTCTTTAAGCGCCTCCGTTTCTCGAGAGCATCTGTGGGTTAGCAGTTCGAAAAAGCCGCGTGGATTTTTTGACTTAGGGAGCATAAGTGGGGGGTCGAGAACACGGGTACGTTCCCGGGGCGAGCCTGAGCTTTCGGTCTCTCAGTGGGGGAGCACTGAGGACCGCGAGGGGCACGTCGCGATCTCTTCTTTGCTCGCTGCGGGGATCGACGCTTCGTCACCGGAGGCAAACGGGTTTTTCGCCTCAATGGCACGGAAGTTGTTTCGTGCTTTTACGAGAGCTTGCCTCCCCTGCTTCTCATTCTTTGAAATATCAGCTCCCGCGTGCACACTGACTCCATTTTGAAAATCTTTTGCCGTGGCTGGGTTTTTCCCGGAGTGGCCATACTCCTTCTCGGAGCTGCCCCCTCTACGGCGCAGTCCCCTCGCGGGGAGGCTCTCCAACTTTCTAACCTTAGAATTGACTCCTCGACCTACACCCCTGACAACGCGATTCAAAGTAGCAGACACCGTGGTAATGTTTGGAATCTCATTCAGGGAATGAGATCCCCGATCCGGGGCAACGATGAACTGGAGTATCAGCCCGCTCCATCGTTTCCCGTCGCTCTTGATTATCGAAGCGGTAGTTCGTCGACGGTTGATTACGACGACCTTGATGGCGTCCAAGACTCGTACCGCTTCACTCTTCAACTGCTGGGTCGCTACATATTTGGTGATCCAGGACGAAGCACGGCTCCATACCTCGTAGTTGGCAATTTGGACCAAGGCATGGTCGCTCCAAGCCCCGACGGCGAACGTCCTAGCGCGAGGTCTCGTGGCCTGAGCATCGAATCTGGGCCGTCGATTGGAGGAGGAGTGGACATTCCACTGGTCGGTCCCTTCTCGATGTTCATTGAATCCCACCTCAGCCTCGCGTTTTCGGACGATGCAACAACCAGCACTGGACCGTTCAACACCCCCCGAAATACCAACTCTCAAAATACCGGGTCTGGCATGAACATCTTGTCCTCGCTCAAAGACGTGTCATACCAGTGGGCCTCCCTCGGATTGGCCTCGCTCCTTCTCGGGGCCGTCCCCTTCACAGCACAACCCGGAGCTGCCCAAGATCCGTTCTTTGCCAAAATCGGGGTCGGTCTCTCGGACTACACGGGCGACTTTCCCATTCAAAACGTCGGGCATCCTTTGGACTTACAGGAGTTCAGTCGAGGTTCGGGCTTTCCATTCATGCTCAGTGGAGAGTTTGGATACCAATTTTCTCCGAAGCGGGCCCTCGCCGTCGGCTTCCAGGGCGGCAACTATCCGATCGCTGGATATGGGGGGACAGGGGACGGGATTTCGGATTCTCAGCGATATACGCTCCAACTCCTCGGGCGCTACACATTTGGCGACCCTGGTGGAAGCGTAGACCCATATGTTGACGGGGGCCTCAATGCCACATTCGGAGGATCCAGTGTCGGATATGGCCCCTCCGTGGGAGCCGGAGTGAACATTCCCCTCAATAGTTCCCTCTCCGTGTTCGTCGAATCCCGCTTCAACTTTACCCTTCCGGATGACGCGGTCGACGGAGCAAGCGACGTTGGCAGTACCCCTCCAGACGCAGCAAGTACGACGAACGACCCCTCGGGGAGCATTACCGGCCCGTTCGACTCGGTCAATCAGCTTCTCGGCGTTGGCGTAAAAATTGATTTTGGCGGTGGCTCAAGCGAGGCGTTGGCCGAAGACTCAGTGCCTTCTCGTTCTTCTTCGAGCACAGTTGCGGACAAATCCGACGTGCCTTCCCCCCCCGACACGTCCCAGTATAGGGAATCGGTCCGGGTCCCCAGTGGCACTTTCGTCATGGGACTTTTCGCCGAGGACCCCCTTTCTATTCAGAATGCGGGGCGGAAGCGCGTGACTGTCAGCCCCTTTTACATCGATCAGTACGAAGTTACCAACTCCGAATACCGCGAGTATCTCAGCCAACTCTCCTCGGAGGAGCGCACGGAAAGAATGCCCGACTCTACGGCCTGGGACAGGGCCCGGATGCAGGCAAGCTGGGAGGTCTACTTCCGAGGCAACTACTACTCGAATTACCCGGTCCTGGCAGTGACGTGGGCGGACGCACGGGCCTACTGCAAGGCACAAGAGAAGCGGCTGCCTACGGAAGCGGAGTGGGAATACGCCGCTCGGGGGGGACACCTTGGCCGGGTGTACCCCTGGGATGGGATGAGCACACTCGACCAGGAAGGCGATTACCTCGCCAATTTCAAGCCGGAGGAAGGCTACACCGCCGATGGGTACGCCTTCACTGCGCCCGTCGATGCTTTTCCACCTAACGACTGGGGACTGTATAACGTAGCCGGCAACGTGGCGGAATGGACGCTGGATGCGTACACGCCCACCTACGATAACATCTCCGACTTCAATCCGCGCTACCGGGACGAGGACGAGCCGCGTCGCGTTGTTCGTGGAGGGGCCTGGGACTCTGACTCCTTTTCCATCGGGGTCGGCGTGCGCGATGCGCAGCGTAACGACGAACCGTCGGTCTCCGTGGGTTTTCGGTGCGTACGGGATGCGGGACTCCTCGACCAGGAGAAGGAGTCGGCCCCGTCGACGGAGACACAGAATGTTCAGGAGTAACGACTCTCATTCCCCCTGCTACCTCCCTGGGCGGATAGACACCGAGCCTTTTCCGAACTTGCGTGGCAAGTTGCGCACTCTTCTGAATCTACCCTTCTCAAGACCCTATGCCCATGAGCGTGCCCGACGGCTATAAACTCGAACGGAGATGGTCTCTCACCCACTTCCTGGTTGGCATCTTCGGTGCAATGGCCATTCTAGGAGTGATGGCCAAGATCTTTAACTTTGAGGCTGAGATCCTCGGCTATCCCATCACGTGGAAGCCTGTGGTGTTTATCGGCTTTATCGGAGAAGCCCTCGTCTTCATCCTCATGGGCATGATGCGAGAAATGCAGTACGTGCCCGTCGACGAGACGGAAGACTCCCCGAAAAAGTCGTCTACAGCTGCCGAAGCACTTGACGGAGAGGATGCCCTCTCCTCCGAACTGCAGGGCGCCCAGGAAGAATTGTCTCAGGAGGCTGAGCGGCTCGCCCAGCAAATCCGGGAAATTCGCCAGGATCTGAGCGGGCAGATCATGGTGCTCGAAGAATTAAGCGAGCTTCGTGAGAATCTCCAGAAGGCTAGTGACGGCCTTTCGGATCATTCCGACATGCTGGGGTCGAGCATGGAGGATCTGAACAGCCTGTACGAGTCGCAGACGGCGATGGTACAGTCCGTTGAGAAGGCTCAGACGCAGCTATCAGAGGAGTCTCGGGGACTGGGCGACGAAATCGCGGAGACCCGAAAGGCGATGCGAGTCCTGCGGGAGCAGTTTGCGGAGGCCGCCCGCCGCTTCGAGCAGTTTAACGCGCCTCTGTCGGCGGGCGCTTCTTCGACGAACGAGCACGCAAACAACGGTTCATCCTCTGCTCAACAGTCCTCCACAACGTCGTGAGTAGTGCAAAGGAACTCCGGTACTATGTCATGCTGGCGCTGTACTTTCCCATTCTGTTGTACGCCGTCAGCACGTTTGACGTATCTGAGGAGACCTACGCCGTGAAGGAGTACAAGGGCGTGGCGGTCGGCGACCAAACCGTGATGCTGGGACAGTCGTTCGAGGCGCGAACATTTCTGGCTGCCGAGCGCCTCACGACCGCCGACGAAGAGGAGGGGGGAGTTCAGCCTAGCCTCGTTCCCGAGGGTAATCTTTCGGCCAAAGGCGACTCCCTGCTAGTTATGAACACAAACGACCTGCTGGCACCCAGTGAGGATCAAAAGCGCGTCTCGTACGAGGCGTACTACGAGGCCCCCCAACTCGGCGGCACCACCCAGCGCTTCCCCGTCTCCGGCTCCTTCACCGTCCGGCGCCCGGAAATCGTCGCCAAAACCGAAACTGCGCAGGCCCTCTATCGACAAACCCTCAACCGCCTGCGCCTCTCGGTCCCCGGCATCGAGGATCAATCCCTGCGGGTAGAAGGGCCCGGCGGCGCCTCCACGGAGGGCACGAGCCTGGCCATGAGCCCCACCGGTGACAACGTCACCGTCGATGTCTACCTCAAGCGCTCCGGCGAGGACCTTCTGCTCGGGCAGCGGGAGTTTGCGGTGATCGATCCTCCGCGCCCGCAGATCCGGGTGTTTGCCCCGCAGGGCGAGGTCTCCAGTGGGGCCTCAATCAACCGGCGGCGAGCGATGCTTCGGTTCAAGGTGGAGGCTGACCGAGAGTTTAAGACGCGCTATCCGGAGGACGCCCGGTATGCAGCGGGAGAGGCGACCGTGTTTCTGCGCCGCGGGGAAACAGCCAGTGAGGAGCTTGGGACCTTCGATCTTGATGAGGAGGGACGACTGGTGCTTACGCAGGAACTCCGAGACGCCGAACCTGGAGACCAAATTATCGTCCGCCTCAAAAATGTCGTGCGTATGAACCACCGGGGACAGCGCCTGGAGGTCCCTCTCCGTGAAAACAGCCGCACCTTCGGCTTCGTCCTTTCCTAGATCTTTTGAACTGACTCCTTTTCCCCATGCTTTCAAATCCTCTGTTTAAAAAAATCAGCCGTTTTCAGCTCGTATTGGTGGTTGCGGTGCTCCTCGTTCCCGTGTCGGAGTGTGTCGCGCAGGCCGAGTGGCAGCGGACGGTGAAGGTGATTGCACCTATTGAAGAGGGGACGGTCACCCGTGCCCTCACCGACTCGGTGGTGGCAATGGCCGAGACCCAGGACCTCAAACTCCAGCGGACGCCCAAATCGACCACGACCGCTTCGCTCGAACAGATTACGAGTGCCCTTTCGGAGGATGGATTGGCCCTCACAAGTGCCACTAACGTCTTCATCACGTACCGTTTCACCTTGAAGGGCAACCGACTCAAACGCGATATCCTCGACCTGCACTTCATTTACCGCCCGGCGGCGGAGCAGGGCGAAGACATCCCGATTCTCTATGTGGACCTCACCAAAGACGATCTGTACCAGCGGTTGATCGTGGAGAAGGGACTTCCGTCGTCCATAAATGAAGTGGCGTTCCATTCCTTCGAGGAGAAAATTGCCTTCCACAACCTGCTGGATACGGCAACGGTCGTGCAGGTCGGAAATCAGATCATCCGGGACCCGGAGCAGGCCGCCTCCGAAAAGAATCAAATCGCAGGGATGATCCAGAAGCTGACCTACGACTGACCGACTGCTGAAAACAAACGTGGCCCCCCTATATTCTGAGAACGGGCGTCAGGAGCCTCGCTCCTGGCGCCTTTATTATTTTGCCCCCGGACGTCAACTTGATGGTGTCGCACCAAGGCACCTCGCTTGCGAGATCGAATTTACGTCGGCCAGAGATTATTTTTTGTACTAATAATCTTTGGAAGAGTAGCGCCGTAAAGTGCACAATCGGAAGACGGTGGATCGACGGCGGAACCTTGGAGCATACAGGTTGCCGAGCGGGCCTATTCAGGCCTATGAAGTGCCCCCGCAGGCCGCTCCCTGACGGCAAAGCCCCCTCGGTGGGGAAAACAGCCAGCGATCGTTTACCTCCTGAGCCAGGGACCTCAACCGTCTCGTTCTTGGATCTTCCTGACAGAAGCAACCACTTCCAGGACGGATCTGGATCGAACGCTTACTTCCCGCAGCTTGAAACGAGCTCGTTCCCACAACTGGGTCTCCTCCTCCACTCCACCGAGACCCTCAATTTCAGTTCCATATAGTTCGTCTTCACACCTCCCACATCTGCCAAAACTGGAAAAATCGGCGTCCCTCCCACCGACCGACCAGAAGATTCTCCCGGTGATTCCCCCACCACCGACTGGCTGTGGAACATCTAGGGGCGTTTGGACTTCGGACTGTGGCATCAAAACGAGGGAATGCGCTCCCAAAATGCTGGTGCAGACATAACTCTCGGGTACGAGAAGTCGTGAGCCCGGGCATTTGTCGCCCCCCTCAGAACGCCGTGCAGTTCTTCGGGGAATAGGAGATCCCGTCCATCCCCCGCCGGACGTCCCATGGCTCGACTGAGCGTCAGCGTTCGAAATTGCTCCTTCGTCGCCAGTCCCGTTTATTAGTGGGCAGGGGAATCCCTCAGCTCTAACTCCTCCGCCTTCAAAACCAGCACGTCAACGTGTACCTCCTCCCGACCCTGAAAAACGCGATGGCCATCGGACTGGCCACGATCCTTCTCGGAACCGTTCCCGCGTCCACGGCACAGTCCCGACACATTAGCGAGTCTTATTTTGCCAAACTCGGGATCGGGCTTTCGGATTATACTGGTGACTTCCCGATCCAGAGTTTCGGTCATCCACTCGACTTCCAGGAGCTGGTAAGGGGGCAGGGCATTCCGTTCGCCAACTCCAGTGAACTGGGATACCAGCACTCCCAAAACCTCGCCGTCATCCTCGGCCTACAGGTCGGCAACTACCCGATCGTCGGCTACGCGGGGACCGGCGGCCTCAAGGATTCGTACCGCTACACGCTGCAGCTCCTGGGCCGTTACATGTTTGATACGCCCGACTGGCCTGTTTCCCCGTATCTGGACGCAGGGGGAAACATCACCTTCAGCGGCCCACAAACTGGGTACGGGCCCTCCATTGGCGGAGGCGTCACCATCCCGTTCAACCGCTCCGTCTCCTTCTTCGTCGAATCGCGGTTCAACCTCACCCTTCCGGACGATGCGATCGACGGAAGTAGTAACATCGGGGATACTCCCCCCGATGCAAGCACCAGAACAAACGATCCGAAAGGGAGCATCACGGGACCGTTTGATTCGGTGAACCAGCTTCTCGGCTTCGGCCTAAAGGTCTACTTCGGGGGCTTCTCTGATGATGTCGATCCTCCTCGCCGCTCCCCTGCCCCCACCGGTCCACGAGAAGAGACGGCCGGGCGTCCGCAAACGACCGACTCCGTCGTCACCCAACGCCCTCAGCCGGACACGTCCCGCCTTGCGGAGGCGGTCCTCGTTCCCAACGGCTCCTTCATTCTGGGCCTGACCGACGAGGATCCCCTCTCCCTCCAAAACGCCGGTCGCAAGCGCGTCACCGTCAGCTCCTTCTACATCGACCACTACGAGGTCACCAACGCCGAATACCGCAACTACCTCAGCGAGCTCTCCCCCGAGCAGCGTCAGGAGCGGCTGCCCGACTCAACCGCCTGGAGCGACGCGCGGACGCAGGCCGGTTGGGAGGCCTACTTCCGCAGCGACTACTACGCGGACTACCCGGTGCTAGGAGTGACCTGGGAGGAGGCCCGCGCCTACTGCCAGGCCCAGGGCAAGCGCCTCCCGACCGAGGCGGAATGGGAATACGCCGCTAGGGGCGGACACATCGGGCGGGTGTACCCCTGGGATGGCCTGACCACCCGAGATGAGGACGGGAATTATCTGGCCAACTTCAACCCGCCGGAAGGCTACGCCGAGGATGGGTACGCCTTCACGGCCCCGGTCGATGCGTTTCCGCCCAATGACTGGGGCTTGTATAACGTATCGGGCAACGTGGCGGAGTGGACGGCGGACGCGTACACCCCATCCTACGATAACCTGTCGGATTTCAATCCGAGGTACAGGGATGAGGACGAGCAGCGTCGGGTCATCCGGGGCGGGGCGTGGAATTCGGACGCGGCGTTTATCGGCGTCGGCATGCGCGACACGCAGCGGAAGGATGAAGCCTCAGCCGATGTCGGGTTCCGATGCGCACAAGACGCGGTGAGGCTGAAGCGGAAAAGGCCATCCTCAGACACGACTGGAAACTCTACCCAGTAGGGTTTGGAGCACTGGATGATTGGTGCTCGGCTTTGAAGGTGTTATTTTTATACGGTTGTGGTTCTTGAAGCCAAACAACATCGGTCCTCTAAGCATCAGTAGGGAAACAGTACGCTGTTTCCGGTGCGATTATGGTCTGGACTCGGGAAACACCTTCATAGGCCCATTCCGCCGTGTGTTGCGTATTCGCACCAACCCCCCCCACCCTTTCAAAGTGCTCGGCGGCATGTGCCATGATGAAGTAGTTCGCTCTGCCGTCGGGAAAAGTGCGCGGATCTGCGGGATCCTGGTCTACGCTGAGCTTTCTCGACGAGAGGGACTTCAAACGCAATCCAAACTGCCCCACTCCGAACGACATCGTTCTGTACTCCGTTCAGAATTTTAGTAGTTTGACTTAACGGTTCCGGATGGATTCTGCGTCGATCTTGATTCGAGCATTCGCCACACTGCTCTGAGTCCCCTATCCACGCTCCTGCAATCACGTCCCCACTGTTATGCCTGTGCCAACGCCCAGAAACTACAAGCTTGAGCGACGGTGGTCGTTCACCCACTTTCTCATCGGGGTGTTCGGGGCCATGGCCATCCTCGGCGTGATGGCAAAGATTTTCACCTTCGAAGCGGAGGTCTTCGGGTACCTCATTACGTGGAAGCCCATCGCAATTGTCGGCTTTTTTGGAGAGGCCTTCGCCTTCGTCCTCATGGGCATGATGCGGGAACTGCGGTACGTCCCCATTGACGAGGATACTCAACAGGAAGATTCTTCAGAGGGCCCCGCAGGGAGCCCAGAAGCAGCCCGCACGTCGGAGTGGGAAAACGCCGAGCACGAATTGACCCAGGAGACGGAACGCTTGGCCCAGCAAATTCGAGCCGCCCGTGAGACGCTGGCCGAGGAGATCGATGTACTTCAGCAGTTTCAAGCCCTCCGTGAGGACCTTCAGGAGGCCGGCAACAGCCTCTCCCGCCACTCCGAAGCCCTCGGCGCCAACATGGAGGATCTTCAGGCCCTCCATGACACGCAGACCTCCCTAGCGCAGTTGACCGAAACGCTTCAGCAAGAGCTTTCCGACAACTCGAAGGGCCTGGGCGAGGAGATCGCCGAGACCCGAGAGGCGATGCGGGCCCTGCGCGATCAGTTCGCTCAAGCCGCTCGCCGGTTCGAACAGTTCAACGAGCCGCTTTCCATGGACCAGCGCCCCGAAAACGGACGGCCCGCTCGCGAGCAATCCGCAAAGGAGTCCTCGGACGCTAATTGACCGACTCGCAACTGAATGACCTCCTCAGATAGCCCCCCTGTACCGCTGTGAGCAAAGCGAAGGAGCTCCGGTACTACATCATGCTGGCGTTGTACTTCCCGATTCTCCTCTACGCCGTCAGCACGTTTGACGTCTCTGAGGAGACCTATGCCGTGCAGGACTACAGGGGCGTCGCCGTCGGCGAGCAGACCGTCGTCGTGGGCCAGCCGTTTAAGGCCCGCACCTTCCTCGCCGCCGAGCGGTTGACGACTGCCGGAAGTGGAGAGGAGGGATTTCGTCCCGAGCTCGTTTCTCAAGGCAATCTCTCGGTCCGGGGCGACTCAATGCTCGTCATGAACACCAACGAGCTGCTCGAACCTGGCCAGGACCAGAAGCAGGTCTCCTACAAAGCCTACTTTCAAGTTCCTCAGCTCGGCGGTACCACCCAGCGCTTCCCCGTCTCCGGCTCCTTTACGGTCCGCCGCCCGGAAATCGTTGCGAAAACAGAGACGGCGCAGGCCCTCTATCGGCGCAGTCTGAACCATCTCCGCCTCTCCGTTCCGGGGATTGAGGACAACACCCTTCGGGTGGAGGGCCCTGGCGGTTCAGCCTCGGGCACGATGCTCTCGCTGAGTCCGACCAGCGAGGCGGTTACGGTCGACGTGTATCTGAAGCGCTCCGGCGAGGACCTGCTGCTCGGACAGCGGGAGTTTGCGGTGATCGACCCGCCGCGCCCGCAGATCCGAGTGTTTGGGCCGCAGGGCGAGGTCACCAGCGGAGCGCCAATCAACCGGCGCCGGGCACTCCTTCGGTTTCAGGTGGAGGCGGATCGGGAGTTTCAAACCCGTCATCCGGAGGATGCCCGGTACGAGGCGGGGACGGCCACGGTGTACCTGCGCCGGGGCGAGATGGCGAGCGAGGAACTAGGGACGTTCGATCTCAGCGACGAGGGGCGGCTGGTGCTGACCCGGGAGCTTCGGAACGCCGAAGCGGGAGACCAAATTATCGTCCGGCTCAAAAACATCGTGCGGGTCAACCATCGTGGGCGGCGCGTGGAGGTCAATCTTCGGGAAAATAGCCGGACGTTTGGGTTCATCCTTTCCTAATGTCACCCCTGCCGCCAATTCTATGCCTCCCAATTCTTTCCTCGATTCAGTTCGTTGGTCTCACCTTGCAGTCCTTGGTGTTCTGATTCTGTTCCTCCCCATCCAGGAGAGTATCGGACAGGTCCGGTGGCAGCGGACGGTGAAGGTGATTGCGCCGGTCCAGGAGGGACTAGTGACTCGCGCCCTGACCGACTCGGTAGTGGCGATGGCGGAAGCCGGGAAGCTGCAAATTCGGCGGCGCCCCAAATCAGACACGACTGTCCCGCTCTCAGAGATCAAGGAGGCGCTGTCGAAGGAGGGCCTGGCCCTGTCCAGCGCCACACACGTGTTTCTTACCTACCGCTTCGTCCTACGAGGCAACGCGCTTGAGCGGGACATTCGGAACCTCCACTTTATCTATCGCCCGGCGGCGGAGCAGGGGGAAGACATTCCAATTCTCTACCTGGACCTTACGAAAAACGACCTGTATCAGCGGCTGCTCGTGGAGAAGGGCCTTCCGTCGCCGGTCAATGAAGTGGCCTTTCATCCGTTCGCGGAGCGAGTGGCGTTTCACAGCCTGCAGGACACGGCGCGGGTCGTGCAGGTCGGGGGTGAGATCATTCGGGACTCCGAGCGAGCAGCGGCCGAAAAGCGGAAGATCATGGACACGATTCAGCAATTGACGTACAACTGATTTAGGATTCGGGGCTACCAATCCGCGTTCCTTCCCCCT
>CAZMDV010000037.1:0-13895 GCA_964564875.1 uncultured Salinivenus sp. | reverse complement strand
GTAGGCGCCGCGGCGGATCGCATCCTACTCGTTACAGGATCGAAGAGGGTTCGCCTCCGCAGTTCGGCCCGAGAGAGGAACAGCCGAGGGGCGATTGCGGTGCCATTCGCGCTTCGACGCGGTCGCTGCTTTTCTCCATGAACCCGTTCCTCCCATGGCCCTCACCGACCTTACGACGCTCGGCGAACTCAAGGACGCCAACTACGATGTCCGTTCCGTCAAAGACGAGATGCGGGCCAACCTGATGCAGAAACTCCGCAACGGCGAAGACATCTTCCCCGGCATCCTGGGGTACGACGAGACCGTCATTCCCCGAATTCAGAACGCCATCCTTGCCAAGCACGACCTCATCCTGCTGGGCCTCCGCGGGCAGGCCAAGAGCCGCATCATCCGGATGCTGCCGCAGCTCCTGGACGACTACATTCCCGTCATTGAGGGCACGCCGCTCAACGAGGATCCCTTCAATCCCATCACGAAGCAGGGGCGCGAGCTTGTCGCGGAGAGGGGCGACGACACACCGATCGAATGGCTGCCCCGTGAGGAGCGCTACGGCGAAAAGCTGGCCACCCCCGACACCACGATTGCCGACCTCATCGGGGACATCGATCCCATCAAGGCCGCCAACGAGCGACTTACCTACGCGGACGAGGAGGTCATCCACTTTGGCATCATCCCCCGTACCAACCGCGGCATCTTCGCGATCAACGAGCTCCCCGATCTCCAGCCGCGCATCCAGGTGGGGCTGTTCAACATCATGGAGGAGCAAGACATCCAGATCCGCGGGTTCAACGTGCGCTTCCCGCTCGACGTCATGATGGTCTTCTCCGCCAACCCGGAGGACTACACCAGCCGCGGCAACCTCGTGACGCCGCTCAAGGACCGCATCGACAGCCAAATCTCCACCCACTACCCGAGGACGATCGACACGGGCATGTCCATCACCGAGCAGGAGGCGTGGCAGGATCGTGCGGACGGGATGGAGGCCTTGGACGTGGACGTGCACATCCCGCACTTCTTCCGCGAGATCGTCGAACAGATTGCCTTCGAGGCGCGGGACAGCGAGTACATCGACCAGACCTCGGGCGTGTCCGTGCGCGTGACGCGGGCGGCCCTGGAGGCGCTCATTTCCGCCGCCGAGCGGCGGGCGCTCCTCAACAACGAAGACGAAACGACCGTCCGCATCAGCGACCTGATGCACGTGGCGCCGGCCGTTACCGGCAAGGTAGAGCTCGTCTACGAGGGGGAGCAGGAGGGTGCCGAAACCGTGGCGCTCACCCTCATTGGGCAGGCCGTCCGGGAGCTCTTCAACGAGTACTTCCCTGACCCGAGCGACAAGGAGGACGGGCGGCCCGAGTATGAGGACGTGCTCAGCTGGTTTTCGCAGGGCAATACCATTGAGCTCGACCAGGACATGAGCGACGCGGCGTACGCCGACACGCTCGGTCGAGTCGACGGGCTTCAGGGGCTCGTGGAGGAGCACCTCTCGCCCGACACGCCGGGCGAGACCCACTCCGGCATGGAGTTCGTCGTCGAGGCCCTTCACCAGAACTCGCTCGTCGGGAAGGAGATTGGCGACGGGACCCAGACCTACGACGACATCATGGGCTCGATGCTCTCCTCCATCGGTGACGGGGGGGTACCGGGGGAGGACTTCGACGAAAGCGACTTCGACGATGACGATGATGACGATCCGCTGAGCCGGTATCGGTAGCGTTGGAACGTTCGGGCGTTGAACGTTAGAACGTTGTGGTGAATCGGAGCCCGCATCGCAAACGACGGTTCCACGATGGACAACCCCCCGCTCACATCGATTCGCAAGGCCACGCCCGACGACGCAAAAACGCTGATCGACCTGATTTTGGAGCTGGCTGCTTTCGAGAAGCTCCTCGACGAAGCCGAGCCGAGCGTGGAACTATTGGAGGAGCACCTGGCGGAAGAGGCGCTCACGGGATGCGAGGCACTGCTCGCCGAGACGGAACGCGATACGGCAGTCGGCTTCGCGCTCTTCTTCCACAACTACTCCACCTTCCAGACCAACGCCGGCCTCTACGTGGAGGACCTGTTCGTGCGCCCCACGTACCGGGGGGAAGGCATCGGGTTTGCGCTGTTCCGACGCCTCGCCCAGATTGCAGAGACGCGGGGCTGTCGTCGGATCGACCTGGCCGTGCTGGACTGGAATACGGAGGCGGTCGATTTCTACGAAGAGCTCGGCGCGGAGCCGCTCGACGACTGGACCACCATGCGGCTGGACGAGGACGCGATCGAGGACGTGGCGACGGCAGACTCAGAGGCGGCAGTGTAACGTCCCCGACCCGTGCGACTCTGAACAGTGTCGCCTCTCCGCTCAGTTGATCATTCCCGTCGTGAGGACGCTCGTCATCATTCCTGCCTTCAACGAGTCCCGTGCCATTGGCCAGGTGATCGGAGACATCCCCGCCTGGCTGGTCGACGAAGTGGTGGTCGTCAACAACGCCTCGACCGACGCGACCGAGGCCAATGCCCGTGCCGCCGGGGCGACCGTGGTCGACGAGGCCCGGCAGGGCTACGGCTACGCCTGCCTCCGCGGCATCGAGTACGCGAAGACGAAGCAGCCGGACGTGGTCGTCTTCTTGGACGGCGACTACAGCGACCACCCGGACGAGATGCCGCGCCTGGTCGAACCCATCGCCGCCGACGAGGCCGACTTCGTCGTGGGGTCTCGCATCCGGGGGGAGGCCGAGCCTGGTGCGCTCTTGCCGCAGGCCCAAGCGGGCAACCGGCTGGCCTGTACGCTCATGGAGAAAATCTGGGGCGCCGAGTACACCGACCTCGGGCCATTCCGGGCCCTTCGCTTCCGCGACCTGTTGGCCCTCGACATGCAGGACGAAACCTTCGGCTGGACGATCGAAATGCAGATCAAGGCTGTAGAGGCGGGCTTGCGCGTGGACGAGGTGCCGGTGTCGTACCGGCGGGGCATTGGTCCCTCCAAGATCACTGGCACGTTCTCGGGCACGGTGAAGGCCTCCGCCAAGATTCTCTGGACCATCGGGCGCATGGCCACCACTAGGCACCGGCGCGCGCCCCGTCTCCGCGAGCGTGTGGATCGGTTTCGGGCCGACGCGCCGACACCCGAGCTTGAAGGCTGAGAATCTGTGTTGCGAATAGATAGGAAGCCGGGACACAGTTAGATAGGAAGCCGGGACACGGTGGGCGGCACTACAAAACATCGCCCAAGCGAACCCTGCAGTGGAGCTACCGGATGAGTGCAGGAGGCGTTTTGCGTGAGACCACGAAATCGCAGCGCCCGGAACGAACCGACCAAGTGCTCTTGGGCTGCGCTGGGAGCACAGCCACCGAGTACTCTCCGGGGGGCCGCCGACATCTCGCCAAACAGGGTCTGAACCTTTCTTCCGGGGCACCGTTTTTCTTTCGGTTCGCAACACCATCCACCGACCTTCCGCCCCGTACCCTGCTATGAAGCCCGACATCTGGTACAACGGCGAGTTTATCGCCCACGACGACGCCCAGATCCACGTCCTTTCCCATGTCATCCACTACGGGTCCTCCGTCTTCGAGGGCATTCGCTGCTACGATACCGACGAGGGATCGGCGGTCTTCCGCCTGGAGGAGCACATGGAGCGCCTGGTCGACTCGGCCAAGGTGCACCGGATGGATCTTCCCCACACCCTCGATGAGCTAATCGAGGCGGTCGTCGACACCATTGAACACAGCGGCCTGCGCGAGTGCTACATCCGGCCCGTCGCGCTTCGGGGCGAGGGCCCGATGGGCGTCAATCCCCTCGACAATCCCGTCGAGACCTTCATTGCCGTCTGGGAGTGGGGGCAGTACCTGGGCGAAGAGGCCCTCGAGAAGGGCGTGGACGTGGAGGTAGCCAGCTGGAACCGGATGGCCCCCAACACCTTCCCGGCCATGGCCAAGGCGGGCGGCAACTACCTGAACGCCTCCCTCGTGAAGATGGACGCCATCAAGAACGGCAAGATGGAGGGCATTATGCTGAGCACCGACGGCTACGTGGCCGAAGGCAGCGGCGAGAACCTCTTTGTTGTGAAGGACGACACGCTCTACACGGCGCCGGTCGGGCTCTCCATTCTGCCCGGCATTACGCGCGCCTCCGTCATTACGCTGGCCGAGGAGCGTGGGTACGAGGTGGAAGAGAAGAAAATTCCCCGCGAGGCGCTCTACACGGCCGACGAGCTCTTCTTTACCGGCACGGCCGCCGAGGTGACGCCCATCCGCACGGTCGACGAGTACACGATTGGCTCTGGCTCGCGCGGCCCCATCACGAAGGAACTGCAGGACGCCTTCTTCGAGGTCGTGCAAGAGGGCAAGGATCCGCATGACTGGCTCACGTTCGTCGACGTGCCGGAGCCAGAAGCCTCGGGCGTTGGAACGTTGGAAAGCTGAAGGTTGGAAGGTTGTAGGGCTTGGCTCCGGAATCTCCGAGCCTCCCAAGGTCATGCGTGGGGTGCGGGGGCTGGTCGCTCCGAAGCGGAGGGCAAGATGGGGGGGTCGATTGCAGCGCCTCGGAAGGAAAATGAGTCAGTCTGGCCCGCCGTCCGTCTCCAGTGCCCGGGGATCGGCCTGGATCCAGTTCGTAAGGTAGTGGGTGGCGACGTAGAAGAGGGGCGTATCAAGCGCGGCGATTCCGATCTTGAAGACGTACTGGCCGAAGACGATGCCCTGCCACGTTTCGAAGCCGAGAGGATCCGTGGCCGGGTTGCCGTCTACGTTCGGCCAGATCACGAGCGCGATGGTGACGACGAGCACGGTGTCCACCAACTGGCTAAAAAAGGTGGAGCCGTTGTTGCGGAGCCACATGTATCTTCCGTCCGTGAGCCGGCGCCAGAACTCGAAGACTTGCACGTCGACGAGCTGGGCCACGAGGTATGCGATCATCGACCCCAGCACGACGCCGGGCAGCAGGCCGAAGACCACGTTGAACGACTCGGCGTCGACCGGCGACTCGGCGTAGGTGGGGGCGTGATTGGCGATCCACACGACCGCCGTGATGAACACGCTTACGACGAAGCCCGCGATGACGACCGTGCTGGCCCGCTTCCGCCCGTAGATCTCGGAGAGGAGGTCCGTCACCAGAAACGTGACCGGGTACGCGATGATGCCGCATGAGAGCTCCTGCCCGAAGAGGACGAAAAACTTGCCCGCGATGGCGTTGGTGATGACGAGGGCGCCGATGAAAATGCCGGCCAGGACGGTAAAGGCGCGCTCGGCGCGGGACGGATCGGCATCGCGCAGATGATTGAGGTCGTGGCCGGGAAGGGTGGCCTCGCGTCGTGGGGCGGTGGTCGTGGAGTCGGGAGCAGGCACGCGGGAGCGGAGAGGGCTTTCAGTAGTGACAGGCGTATCTCCAAGCCAGAACGCTCCCGTTCGTTTCTCCAGGGAACAGATTGTAACGAGCACGCGGCGATTAAGGAGGGAAGAGGTAGTCCACTCCGCCTCAAGATGCCACATTGTCACGACGTGCACCAGTGTCTTCGGCCCGGCGTCCTTCGGGGGCGCAGGCCAAGAAGAGTGGGAGAGCGGGTCGCGGACGTCCACGTCCACGACGCGCTCAAGCTCGAGCCCCTCTGCGCTGAGGGCGATTGAGGGAGGCATCCCTAGCGACCGAGTAGTCCTCCGGGCTGCGCTGAAAGCGAAGGCGACCGAGCACTCCCGGGGTGCGAAGTGGAGTCGAAAGATCTCTCTGAATGCGGCGGAAACGCTGGACTCAAAGAGGTTCACTCTGATTTTGGCGGTAGAGGAACCCCCGGAGCTTCGCCGGCTCATGATGAAAAGTGTACCTACGGGCTAAGTCAGAGGGACGCCTTCGGCTGCAATGAGTACAACCCCCCTCATGCCAAGTCCAGCCGCGATCGGACGGGCTCGATGCGCTCGATGAGATTGGGCAGCGTTGAGATGTCTGGCTTGCGACGAGCGACGTGCTCGATGGCCTCCCCGAACGAATGGTCGCGGACACAGCAGAGGTAGGCGACGGCCACCGAGGGGGACCGGCCCACCCCGGCGTTGCAGAAGAGATAAATGTGATGATTGTCGATGTGGCGGTCAATCCACCGGACGGCCTCCTCTAACTGATCGACCGGGATTGGCTGCATGTCGGTCATCGGCACCTTGTGGGCCACTCGGTCCGTCTTTGGCAGCGGATGCTCCTCGGCCACGTTCAGAAGAGCGTCGATCTCCTCGGGCGGAGACAACGCTCCCTCGTAGGGGCCGACGGTCAGATGGGCGAGGACCGAGGCGACAGCCATACGACGCTTCGCGGGACGATCCCGAAAACGGGGGTGAACGGTTCGCCCGACGTACACATGTGCTGGCCCGTGGTTCACCGAGGGGGCTCGTCGTTTTCCCGTATCTGCAGAAGCCCCTCCGGCGCGGCGTCAAGGAAGGGAGAGGGCCGTCGGTCATAGCCGCGCTCGCGCTTCGGGTAGGTGAGCACGAGGTGGCGCTCGGCCCGCGTCATGCCCACGTAGAGGAGGCGACGACTTTCGCGGCGCTCCTCGGGGTCGCGGGCGAAGTAGGGCGGAAAGGCGTTGTCGTGCACGTCCATGCACACGACCCGCTCAAATTCGAGCCCCTTGGCGCTGTGGTAGGTGGAGAGCGTGACCACGTCCTCTCCCTGCGGCGCCGTCTCCTCGCCCCAGAGGGCCAGGTGGGTGAGCAGGTCGTCTAGCGCGTCGCTCCGGAGCGGCCGGTCGGCGTAGGGCGCGAAGAGGGCCCCCAGGCGGCGGGCGAGGCCGGGCTGGAGCCCCTCCGTGACGGTGAGCAGTGCGTCCTCGTCGATCAACGCGTAGAGGGCGTGCTGGCGCATCCGGTCGGGCAGGGCGCGGGGGAGGAGCGAGCGCAGGTCGTCGCCGGCGGGGGAGGCGTCGCGCAGGGCCCACGTGTGGCCCACCTGCAGAAAGGCCTGCGCGTCGGGCGAGAGGGCCTCCGGGCCGGACGACTCGTAGGTGAGGGCCGCGACGAGGAGGGGAAGGAGCGGCTCGTGGGCCAGGGTGCGGTGCTGCCGGGCCCGCTCGGTCTGCAGGCGCTCCAGGATGCGCTGCTGATCTTTGCAGTCAGCCAGGGCGCGGTGGGCCGTGTCGGTGTCGTCGTCGAGAAGCTGGTCGCGGAGGTGGCCCGTGTCGTAGCGGCGGAGGTCGGGAAAGAGTTCGTGCGTGGCGGGCAGGAGGTCGTACGTGGTGGCCCATCCCACCTCCGTGTCGTGCTCTTCGGCGAGGCGCCGGAGGATGCGGAAGTCGTAGCGCTGACCGTTGTGGGCCACGAGCGGGGCGGCCCCCACGAAGTCACAGACGTCGGCCCAGACGGCGGCCTCCGGACGGGCATCATCGAAGTCCGTGGCCGGGTCGAGCCCACACACCGTGCGGAGCGTCTCGCGCTCGTCGGCCGTCAGGTCGTCGGGCAGTTGCACGAGCGCGGAAAACTCGTCCACGACCGTCCCGTCCCGCACCTTGAGGGCCCCAATCTCGGCGACGCGGCAGTGCCGCGGATCGGTGCTCGTGGCCTCGAGGTCGACCATCACGTACTCGGGGAAGAGCGGCTCGGCGGCGGACGGTCCAGTTGCCAGTTGCAGAAGCTTGAACAGCCGGACGGATGGGCTGTGGAAGGTGGCGTCGGCGTCTACGACGTGCACATCGTCTGGCTCCACGCCGAGCAACGACTGCTGGTCCGAGGGGAGGGCGGCCTCGGGGGCGAGGAGCAAAATTTGGGGCGTGTCGTTCGCTTCGGGGAAGGCCCCCGTCCGCTCGGCCCAGCGGAGGAGGGCCTCCAGATCGGTCGTGAGCACCACGTCGTCGGCCCCAAGGGGCGGAATCCCCGCATCGGCGGTCCGGGCGAAGAGGGCCTCCTGCATCTCCGGGAGGGGCGCGGGCGGATCGGACTCGATCCCCATTGCCCGCCGCACGAGCTGCCGCCAGAGGCGCGTGATCTGGGGCGTGCGGTGGTGCAGCAGCAGGCGCGGAGCGTCGCCCTCGTGCTGCGCGTCGCGCCACTGCTCCAGAACGTGACCGGCCGCCCGGAAGGAGGGAAGTGAAACCGGATCGGTGAGGGTGTCGGTGTGGTGGCGGAGCAGTTGGAGGGGGTCGCCGAGCTGCTGGAGGGCCTCCCGGGTGAAGGCGCCGATGCTGAGAGACTCCTCCCGCGTCCTCTGCAGGAGATTGGTGATGGTCGCGTAGGTCCGATCGAGCCGCGTTCCGGCCTGATCGAGGCCGGCGCTCCGGCGTGCCCGCTCGTTCGAGACGACCGTCTGAAAAACGACCCAGAGGCCGGAATCCGGCATGGTGCGCTCCCCAAAATCGCGCAGCCGCGCCATCACGCCGTCCGGCAGCAATTGCTCCAGCAGCTCCGTCATGGGGGCGTCGAGGGGGCGGCTTCGGCGACGCGCGTCGACGACGCGGAGCAGGGCGTGCAGCTTTTGCGCGGGCGGCGTCTCCAGGAGGTCCTCGCTGCTGCTCGTCTCGCAGGCCATCCCGGCCCGGAGGAAGTCCCGCTCCAGGGCCGCGAGGCGGCGGTTCCACCGCGTAAGGACGGCCAGGTCGCTCCGGTCGGCCCCCTCGTCGATCCAGCGCCGAATCTGGCGAAGCACGTGGGCCCGCTCGGCCTCCGCGTCGGCACAGGGGACGAGACACACCGGCTCGAGGCCCTCGTCCCACGTGCGGATGTCGCCGCGCTGCTTCAGCCGCCCCTCGCCGTCGAGCACCGTCTCGGCCACCGCGTAGATGGAGCGGTTGGAGCGGTAGTTGGTCGTAAGGACGTGGCGCGTGGCGCGCTCCTCGGTACAGTCGAACTGCTGGATGTAGCGGTGAATGTTTTGGGGGCGCGCGCCGCGGAAGCGATAGACGGACTGGTCGTCGTCGGCCACGCAGTAAAGGTGTGTCCCCTCTTCGCCGAGGCGGCGGATGATATCGTACTGCACCGGGTCGGTATCCTGAAACTCGTCGACGAGCACCGCGTCGGTCTCCGCGACGAGGTCGGCTCGCACGTCCGGATGGGTGCGCAGCAGGTCGCGCGTCTTCACCAGCAGGTCGTCGAAGTCGAGCGCCCCCCGGTCGGCAAGCATCTTGCCGTAGGCGCGCAGGCCCTCCGTCAACTCGCCCGATACCGTGTCGATGCCCAGCTTGATGCGGCTGACGTGGGTTTTTACCTGGCGGTAGCTGCCCAGGTAGTTGCGCTCACACCACTGCTCGTGGTCTTCGTACCAGCGCTGCCAGAAGGCGTCCGTCACCGTGTCGTCAACCACGATGAAATCGTCGGGGACGTCTGCCCGGTCGGGGTAGGCCCGAAGTGTTTCGTAGCAGAAGTGGTGGATGGTGCCGGCGCGGACGTGCTGCGCCTCGGGGCCCACGAGGTCGGTGAGCCGGTCGGTGAGTTGCTGCGCGGCCCGTCGCGTGAAAGTGACGAGGACAAGGCGCGAAGGCGTCACGTCCTGCTGCTCGATGAGGTAGGCAGCGCGGCACACCAGGACGCGCGTCTTGCCGGTGCCGGGCCCGGCCACCACGAGCTGCGGCTTCATCGAGGCCGTGACGGCGGCCCGCTGGTCGGGGTTGAGGTCGGGCCCGGCGGTAGAAGGCTCCATGGGCGTGTTTCGGAAAGCGGGGCAAGTCAGATGGAGAGGAATGCTGAGTCAGTCGGTGGGGGCCGGGAGGAAGTCGGTGAGCGCCCCAAAGAAGCGCCCGAAGGCCTCGTAGTGGGGCACGTGCCCGATGCCGGGCAACTCCACGAGGGAGCTGTTGGGGATGGCCTCCGCCGTCACCTCGTCCAGTGTGTCATAGCGGCCCATCGTGGCGGCCACCGAGTCCGGCACCCGGCTCGTGCCCAGCGCCGTGCGGTCGCGCTGGCCGATAATGAGCAGCGTCGGCATCTGGAGGTCCGGAAATTCGTAGAGCACCGGCTGCGTGAAGATCATGTCGTAGGTGCGGGCCGACACGCGGGCGATGGTCTCGTAGTCCGGGCCGCGGACCCAGCCCGCCTGTATCTCGAGGAGAGGATCGTACGCCTCTGTCCACTCGCCGTCGAAGTAGCTCTGCCGCATGTAGTTCTTGACGCCCGCCGGCGTCTTCTGCAGTTCCTGCTGGTACCATTCGTCGACGGTCTGGTACGGCACCTTTCGCTTCCAGTCTTCGAGCCCAATCGGATTGACCAGGGCGAGCTGCTCGGTCCGCTCCGGAAACATCAATGCGAATCGCGTGGCCAGCATGCCGCCCATCGAGTGGCCGACGACGGTCACTGATCCGACGTTTCGTTCGTCGAGAAGGGCCTTGGTGTGGCGGGCGAGGGCGTGGAACGAGTACTGGACGTTGACGGGCTTGCTCGATTTGCCGAACCCGATCTGGTCCGGCGCAATCACGCGGTATCCGTCCGCCACCAGCGCCTCCATCGTGCGGCCCCAGTACGCCCCGGAGAAGTTTTTGCCGTGGAGGAGAACGACAGTGTGCTGTGCGTCCTGTGGGCCGACGTCCATGTACGCCATCTCCAGCGACTGGCGCTGGGCCTCGAACGACCGGTACTGCACGGAATACGGGTACTCGTAGCCGCTCAGCCGCGCATCGTATTCCTGAGCGTGGAGGGGAGAGGCGGCGAGGAGCAAAAAGAGGCCTGCGAGGAGCCAGTGCGATACGAAGCGCATGAGATGAACGTCCGGGTTTGTGCACAGCGAAGGGAGGAGGCCCGAGCGGTGGGGGCGCCTGCGGCTCAATGTACGTCGCGCGTCCGGAAAGGAAAACCGCGCGTCCTCATTTGCCGAGCTCGCGGTACGATGTAAACCGGATCGCGTCCGGATCTTGGTTCAGGTACGGCGCCAGCACCTCGTCCTCCCACGTCTTCCAGTTTTCAGGGTAGTTTTCTTTCTCCACCGGATCGTTCGGCGGACCCCAGAGGGCCTCCCAGGCGGCGCGGCTCTCGTAGATCCAGATCGCCCCGTAGCGGCGGGCCCGCGCCCCCTTGATGCCTTTCAGCAGGTAGTAGCCCTCCAGCCCCGGAAGATCGAGCAGATTTTCGTTCCGGGCTTCCTGGAGTGCGGCCTCAAACGCCTCCGGGTCTGCGTCGGGGTGGAGCTCGTATTCGTGGACGCTGATGACGCGCGGCATCGGCAACGTGAGCGTCAGTTTTCCTCGCGGAGAAAGGGGACGAAGCGGACGGGGGCCACTGTTCGGCGGGAGACTGCTCCGTTCTCCTTCGTGAGGAGCGTGAGTTGCTGTGTGCCGCCTGTCGGGCCGACCGGAATAATCATCCGTCCGCCGTCCGCGAGCTGTTCGACGAGCGGCGGAGGGGCTTTTTCGGGGGCCGCTGTGACGAGGATGACGTCGAACGGGGCGCGCGCCGGCCAGCCCTTGAAGCCGTCGGCATTGCGGACGACTACGTTGTCGTACGCCAGTCGACGGAGCCGCGTCGTCGCCGTAGCGGCCAGTTCGGGAATGATCTCGATTGTGTAGACCGAGTCGACAATCTCCCCTAGCACGGCGGCCTGGTAGCCCGAGCCGGTGCCGATCTCAAGGGCGCGATCCGCCGAATCGGGCTGCACGAGCTCTGTCATGCGGGCCACGATGTAGGGCTGCGAGATCGTCTGGTCGTGGCCGATGGGGAGGGGACGGTCCGAGTAGGCGAGCTCTGGGTTCGCGTCGGGCACAAACCGATGCCGGGGCACCGCCCGCATGGCGTCGAGCACTTCGGGGTCGGACACGTCCCGGGCCTCGATCTGCTGCTCCACCATGCGGGCGCGCAGGTCCTGATGCTCCCACGACGTGTCGGGCGGGGCCGCGAGGAGGAGAGTGCTGAGGACGAGGGCGAGCATGGCGGAAGGGGCCTTCGTTCGGGGAACCGAAATGGACCGTTCGTCTAACAGATCGAGGGGACGGCCCGTTCACGGGGCGAAGCCCACGACGTATCGTAGGGCTCGTCCATGTCGTCTGATCGTCGTCTGGTCTCTCGGCAACAGTGTGAAGTTGCTCGTCGGATGAGCATTTGCCGCTGAAGCCGGCACCTGCATCCGCTCGCCGATCCCCGGCCCTTCAGACGATGGCCGCCCGGACGCCCACATTCGCGAAACGACCGAAATTTATCGTGTGTGAGTCCGATAAATTTCAGCGCCCCAACCGGAGGGAGGAAGTAGTCCCCGGGCTGTGAAGCGAACACGGGCGTCAGGCCATTTCCTGCCAGGCCGAGCCCTCTTACTTCGTGAGTCGCTTCGCTCGTCTCGTCCATTTTGGGGCCATCAAAATGGATACCCGTAGGCGAACGAAGTGCACGCCGCATGCTGAACGACTCGTGCGGACGGCGAAGCCGGGTCCGTTCCCCCCGCTAAAAAGTAGCATACCGATTGGTAAACAACCTCACACTATTGGTCTCTCAGTTGTACTCCTCCGGTGGATCGGTCAGATTTTGGGCGAGTGACGTACTTTCCCGACGCGGGAACGGGTGCGCGTGCGGCTAAGGGGAATCGATGCAGCGGAGGTCTACGGCGTTGACGGAGACCCTGAGGAGTACCGGTGCGGGACCCGGCATCCCAGCTTCGTCGGCGCCTGGTTTGAGGAAAACGCTGGCGACGAGGAGTGGCCCTTCATCCTCGTCACCGAAAAAGACCGCGGAACGTACGGACGGTGACCCAGACGCACCGACGGCAAGCAGACCGGCAATGCGTGCAACGAGGACGTCGTCGACACATTCCCGGCGGTGGCGTCGTGAGGGAGGGGGGCTACGACTCTGTTCGTCCGCCCCTAAGCCCCGCATCTACATGCTCGCCACATAGACCTCATTGTCATTCCCATGGACCGGGCCTCTCCACATTTGGTGAGCCACTCCCCATCGTTTCCCCGACACGGCTGGGTGGGGCTGGCACTCATCGCCGTCGCGTGGCCACTTAACTGGGGCATTGGGGTCGAGGGACTGCGCACGCACGTGCTCTTCTTTCCGCTCTGGCTGGGGTATGCCCTCGTGGTCGACGCGATGGTGAAGCGGCGCCGTGGCACGTCGATCCTGATGCGGAGCCGGCTCGACTTTGCCGGACTGTTTCTCGCGTCGGCGCCGGCATGGTGGCTCTTTGAAGCCATCAATGAGCGGACCCAGAACTGGATGTACCTGGGGGTGGAACAGTTCAGCGACCTGGAGTATGGACTCATGGCCACGATTGCTTTCTCGACGGTGATGCCCGCCGTCTTCGGGACCGCCGAGTGGATCCGCTCCTTCGACTGGACGGAGCGTTTCACGGACGGCCCGAGGCTGCGCCCCACACGGGGCCTGCTGAGGGTGTTTGTCGGCATCGGCCTCGTCATGCTCGGGCTGGTCCTCGTATGGCCCACGTACTTTTACCCGTTCACCTGGGGCTGGGCCTTCTTCCTGACGGTTCCCCTAAACCACCGCCTTGGCCGCCACACGCTCCTCGACGACACGGCCGATGGCAACTGGCGCCCCGTCGTGGTGCTCATTCTCGGAGCGCTGATCTGTGGGTTCTTCTGGGAGATGTGGAATCTGCATGCCTATCCCAAATGGGTCTACGACGCCCCGGGCGTCAATTTCTGGCACGTCTTCGAGATGCCCCTGATCGGCTACATCGGCTACCTGCCGTTCGCCCTTGAGCTACATGCCCTCGTCCATCTCCTTTTCCCTCACCGGCCACGCCTTCGGCTCTGAGGCAGTCCCCTCTGTAGTCGCGTGCGGACCAGGGCTGCAACCCCTGCTCGTCCGGCAAGAAGGGGGATGCACGGGGGCCGTCCCCGCGCCACTCGGCCCCCAAGTAGGAAGCGGTCGCCTCCCCTCTTCGGAAGGTGCCGGTGCGACTGTCCTCTCTTCGTAGATAATCTGTAACGGCTCCGCCCACCGGCCAACGAAAAAATTCACTGCCCCACAATTATTTCTCTACCCATGCGCTTACGACTATCCATCGCAGGCCT
>CAZMDV010000036.1:0-13930 GCA_964564875.1 uncultured Salinivenus sp. | reverse complement strand
CGTCCTTCCGCCGATGGGCCCGCCTCGGCACTGGTCTTCTCGCTTTTGCCCTGGTCTTGAGCGGGTGTGATGCTTTCATCGACCAGGACCTGGATGATTCGACCCCCCAGACTCCTTCAGTCGTCGAAATTGTTACGGAAGTACCCGCGTTGAGCAGGCTCGAAGAAGGCCTCCGAAAGTCAAACCTCGTCGAGGATTTGGAAGGAGATGAGCTATTTACGGTGATCGCTCCGGACGATGGTGCCTTCGCTCCCATCGGGGATGGAGAACTCTCACAGAGCAGACTTTTGAAAACGATACTCGAAGGACACGTGATTGCTGGAGAGGAGGTCGTTTTCGAAAATCTCGAGAGTCCACAAGACATCCAGACCCTTTCTGGTGAAGAAATTACCCTAGGCCCTGATGGCTCGATCGATGGCACTGGTCTCTCCGTGACGAATAGGGATGTGGATGCCTCCGATGGTGTCGTGCACGTCGTTGATGGCGTGTTCGCAGACGTGGTAAATCGCATTCTGATCACCGAGCAGTACAACATCCTTGGAACACTGGTGGAGCAAGAAGGCCTCGCGGGGGCTCTTCGCGATGATAGCCTCACGGTATTCGCTCCGTCTAACAACGCATTCCTTGCAGCCTTCGACGACGATGACAGCGGGGCTGTTGAGGACGACGAGCTACAGGGAACCGATGTCCCGGATGTTCTACAGGGACACGTTCATGACGGTGTTTTTTCGGCTGCAGATTTCCTGGATGACGACTCCGACGCATTTCCGAAGGATACTACTCTCACAACGCTGAGTGAGAGGGACATATCAATTACCACGAATGAAGATGGTGACGCTGTTTTCGTAAACCCCGATGACGAGAATGCGGCAGTGACGGTCCCAGATGTGAAAACGAGAAACGGCCGTATTCACGGCATCGACACAGTGCTTACGCCGTAGTGCGGGGCCGCCCAGTCCATTGTGCGACTCGATGCCTCCCTTGCCGGTTCGTCGGTGGGGGAGGCATTTTCATGTTGGGACGACTCCGGAGGCAGGAACGCGAGCCCGGCCCGTGCGGTAGCATCCCGACGGTTGTCGGGACCGTGCACCGCCTGTTTCCCAGTTTCTCGTCCGCGCCTTGTCGTTCTTAAATCCCGCCGCCCTGCTGGCCCTGGCGGCTGTTGCCGTTCCGCTGTTTCTGCACTTCTTCAATCTGCGCCAGCCGCGCACGGTCGAGTTCAGCTCGCTGGCCTTCGTGAAGGAGTTGCAGGAGTCGACGGTGCAGCGCGTGCGCATCAAGGAGTGGCTGCTCCTGCTCCTTCGGATGCTGGCCATCGCCTGCCTCGTGCTGGCGTTTGCCCAGCCCACGCTCACGAGCGATCTCGGCGGCATGGGCGCCTCCGTTCCCACCACCCATGCGCTCGTCGTCGACAACTCCCTCTCGATGACGGCGGACGGGGAGGGCGGGGCCTACCTCGATCAGGCCGTGCGCAAGGCGGAGGGCGTGTTGGGGACGGTGGACGAAGGCGACGAGGCGCTCCTGTGGCCCACGGCTCGCGCCGGCGCGAGCCGTCCCGAGCCGGTCTCGAACGAGGGCGTGGCGCGCCAGGCGCTGTCGGGGCTCTCGGCAGAGGCGGGGGCAAGCTCCCTGGCCCAAGCCATCGTGGGGGCGGGCGAGGCGGCGTCGCAGTCCGACGCCCCGCAGACGGCGGTGTACGTGGCCAGCGACCTGCAGGCGAGCATGCTGGGCGACTCGGTCGCCACGACGATGCCCGACGGCGTACCGGTGCAGCTGCTGCCGGTGGAGACGCGGACGCAGTCCAATGTAGGCGTTACGGACGTCACGGTGACCAGCCGCATCGCCGAGGTCGGCCAGCCGGTCCAGTTGGAGGCCACCCTCGTTAACCACGGAACCGAGACGCTGAGCGACTACGTCGCCAGCGTTTACCTGGCGGGCGACCGTGTGGCGCAGGCCACGACGACGCTCGAGCCGGGCCTGGAGGCGACGGTCTCCTTTACGGTGACCCCGCAGGAGCGGGGCTGGCTGGACGGGGCCGTCGTGACGGAAGACGACGACTTTCCGGTGGACGACCGGCACCACTTTACGCTGCATGTGCCGGAGGAGCGACGCGTGCTCCTGGTCCGGGGCGAGGGACAGGGCACCAAGTACGTGGACCTCGCACTCTCGTCCGAGATGATCGCGGACCGAATTGCGCTCCGCACCACGACGATCGAGGAGAGCGCCCTGGCGTCCGCAGAGCTGGGGCGCTACGACGCGGTGCTCCTCGTGGGCCCTCGATCGCTGTCGAGCGGCGAGGTCGACGCCCTCACTCGGTACGTGGACCGGGGCGGGGGCCTCCTGCTCTTTCCGAATGCTCAGGCGCGCCCGGAGGACTACAACGCCCTGTTCGGCGCCCTCAACGCGGGATCGTTCCGGGGCTTCACCGGCTCGCTCTCGGGCGACCGCACGGTGGCGTCGTTCCAGCAGGTCGACCTAGCGCATCCGCTCTTCGAAGGCGTCTTTAGCCAAGAGCGCCGCCGCGAGGACGCCTCGGTGGAGCAGCCGGACATTCACTACGTCATGAACTTCCGCCCGTCGGGGCGGGCGGGACAGACCCTCATCGAGCTCTCGAACGGCTTTCCGTTCCTGCACGAGGTACGGCACGGGAGCGGCCGACTGCTCCTGACGGCCGTGGCGCCCACCCAGGCATGGAGCGATCTTCCCGTCCGGGGGCTCTTCGTGCCGCTCCTCTACCGGTCGGTGTATTACCTCTCCGCCAGCACCTCCGTGGCCGGCGCGCAACTGGTGGCGGGGCGGCCGGCCGAGTTGCGCGTGACGGGCGTTGCCCCCGACGCGTCGCTCCGCCTCCAGGGTCCCGACGGCATCGAGGTGACGCCCGAGCAGCGAAATCTCTTCGGGGCGACGCTCCTGCAGATCGGGCCGACCCTGACGGAGCCCGGCATCTATGACGTACGGGCCGGAACCACTCAGGTGCGGCGCATCGCCGTGAACGGCCGGCCGGCCGAGTCGAACCTCCAGACGGCCTCGGCCGACGAGGCGGCAGAGAAGTTGCAGGCTGCGACGGGGGCGCCCGTCCAGACAGTGGCGGCGGCCGGTGACGAAGAGGTCGCGGAAACGCTACGCACCCGGCGTGCCGGCACCGAAATCTGGAACGTGTTTTTGCTCCTGGCGTTGACCTTTCTTGCCGTTGAAATGCTGTTCGCCAGCCAGTGGACCCCCGAGACGGTATCTTCGTGAGGGTAGTGTTTCGGGGCAGGGTTCCTTGCGTCTGTCGACTTCGCCCCCGAAGCTAACGATTTCCTGCGTCGGTGATGCCGTCCGTCGCCAATCTGGTTCCGATTCTGCACTATGTAGCCCTGTCGGCCTTCATCGGGGTGACATCCATCTCCATGCTCGTGGCCGTCGTGAACCGGATGCGACTGCACCGTCCGCTACTCGTCTGGCGACGCCCAGGTTCGATCCTGCGTCTACTACAGCAGGGACCGGTGCTGTTTCTGCTGCTCGTGGGGAGCGGGATTGGGCACGCCTGGCTCACGGGGCGCTCGGTGCCGCCCGCCGTGCTCGTCGGGTACCCTGCCGGCGGGGTCTTCTGGCTCATTGCGACGTGGATGCTCCGAACCGTCGTCGTTACCGAGTATGGCATCGTCCACGACCTGAGCTGGGGGCACCGGGCCGTGGTGTGGAGCCAAGTCGTCGACTACTTCACCACTACGCGTCAGAGCCAGCCCCTCGTCGTCTTCCTCTACCGGGGACCCGATGGGGAGCGCCGTCGCCTCGACCTGCCGGTGCCGCAGACACACGCCGCCGCCCTCCGCGAGATTATCGAGCAAAAGCTTGAGGCACGCTTCTCGATGTCCGATGAGGACGTTGACGAAGAAGTGCTCGATCGCCTGGACGATCGGATCGACCTGTCGTAGTCCCGCCCCTGGTCCCAGATCGGCGAGGGAAAGGACCCGAGAAAAGTGGGACTCTGCCCTGCGGGTCGTGCAACAACCTCGCTCGTGGGCAGATATAACTGTATGCAGTTTGATTGAACCAGTGGCCGGGCTCTCGCGGCCTCGCCTCCCGATTCCCGTCGGGACCGCGTTCGTGTTCTTCCTTCAAAAAAGCCCCTTCTGCCGCATTGTTTACCCCTGAAAAGAAGACTGAGGACGTAGAAACCGCCATCATCGTCGGGGTTGTCACGCCTCAAGAGTCGCGCTGGGAGGTGCGCGATCACCTCGACGAGCTGGAGCACTTGGCCCGCACAGCCGGGGCGGACGTCACCGACCGCGTGACGCAGTCTCTCAATAGCCCGGACCCGGCCACGTTCGTTGGGTCGGGAAAGGTGCAGGAGATCAAGCGCCTCGTGAAGAAGCGGGCCTCCGACCTCGTCATCTTCGACGACGAGCTCAGCCCCGTGCAGGTCAAAAACGTCGAGGAGCAGATCGACTGCAAATTGCTCGACCGCACCGGGCTCATCCTCGACATCTTTGCCAGCCGGGCGCAGACGCGGGCCGCGAAGACACAGGTGGAGCTTGCTCAGCTGGATTATCTGCGCTCCCGTCTCACGCGGCGCTGGACCCACCTCTCGCGGCAGGAAGGCGGCATTGGCACGAAGGGCCCCGGCGAGAAACAAATCGAGACGGACCGCCGCCTCATCGACAAGCGCATGGCGAAGCTGCGCGAGAAGCTGGACAAGATCGACCGGCAGCGCACGACCCAGCGCAAGGGACGCGACGCGTACACCACCGTGTCGCTCGTTGGCTACACGAATGCGGGCAAGTCTACCCTCCTGAACGCCCTGGCCGGCGAGGACCTCCTCGCAGAGGATCGCCTCTTCGCGACGCTCGACGCCACGACCCGCACAGTCGAGCTCGACTCGAACAAGGAGGTGCTCATGTCCGACACGGTCGGATTCATCCGGAAACTTCCCCACCGGCTCATCGAGAGCTTCAAGAGCACGCTCGACGAGGTGCGGGAGGCCGACGCGCTGATTCACGTGGTGGACGTGACGCACCGCAACTACGAGGAGCAAATGCAGGTCGTGTCCGAAACCCTGGGCGACCTGGACGCCCGCGACAAACCGACCCTCGTGGTGTTCAACAAGATAGACGCCCTCGAGGACCGAACCCTGCTCCGGCGCCTCCGCCGCAACCATCCGGACGCCGTCTTTACTTCGGCGCTCCGGGGCATCGGGCTCAAGAAGCTAAGAGAAGAGCTGCTCGCCCTCATCGAGCAGGACTACGTGGAACGCGTGGCGTACATTCCGGTGTCCGAACCGGAGGCCATCTCGCGCGTGCACCGTCTTACCGACGTGATCGCCGAAGAGTACGTGTACACTGAGAATGGAGCGGCGGACGTGCCTCTCAACGGCGAGGCAGAGGAGGCACAGGCCGTTGCGCGCATCCACTTCCGCGCCGCGCCGCGCAACGACGCTCGGCTCCGTGAGTCTCTGGACTCGTCCGGCGCCCTCCGGCCGGTGGAGGACGAGGCGCCCGTTCCGGAGGCATAAGCGCCCCGACACTCTGCTAGGGCGAAGCAGGACCGGACCTGCGATTGTGACGCGTTTTGCGTTCGGCACGGCCCTTGCACTGTAGTTCCTGAGAAGTGGGTGTTGCCGCCCCGAGTCTGCTGCGTGTCTCCACTCTAAGTCCCTGACGCCATGAAAGTACGCGACGCCATTCATTCCACTACCCCTGCCCTTCAAACCTCCGACACCGTCGAGGATGCGCTCGGGCTGCTCATGGAGCATCACGTGCGACACCTTCCGGTGGTGGGGGACGACGGTCGTCTCGCTGGCGTAATCTCTGAGGACCGCCTCATGGACGCGGAAGGCCCTGAGTCGCCCATCGACTCGCTGCTCATCGGGCGGCCTGTGAGCGTGCCTCCGGAGGCGCACATTTTTGACGCCGCCCGCACCATGATCGAGAATGACCTCAGCACGGTGCCGGTGGCCGATAGTGACAGACAATACCTCGGGGTCCTCCGTCGGCACGACATCTTTGACCAGTTCGCGCAGATGCTTTCCACCCGGCAGAGTGGAGCCATTCTGGCGCTTGAGGTCGACTCCCGCGACTACGCCCTCGCCAAGCTCATCCACGTCATTGAGCAGAACGAGGCGAAAGTGCTGGCCGTCGCGTCCGAGTTGCCCGAGGACTCGACGGAGGACATTCGGGTTACGCTCAAGCTGAACGTGAAGGACACCTCCCGCGTCCGGCACGTCCTCGAACACCACGGCTACCACGTCGTGGCGGCCTTCGGCGAAGGAGACGGCGAGCTGGAAGAGATGGTCGAAGAGTTCGTGCGATACCTGGAGGTGTAGGAGTATGGTCCCGTAACGCATCGAGTGCGCCGCGGCAGTCCCAACAGCCGTCGGGAGAGGGGCGTGATGCGTGCGAAACAGAGTGTGAGGAGTAGCCGCCCCTCTTCACGTCTTCTCGCATCAAGCGGCCCCCACTGTACCCATTCGTTTCAAATTGGTCTCTCCATGAGTGAAAAGAGCCCCGACAGTGGGCCTCATTCTGCCGCTGTGCTGGAGTCCATGACGCTGTTGGCTACCCTCTCTACCGCCGCCACGGTGCGCGAGTCGGTAGCGGAGCGCCGGGCCGGCCACGATCCCTCGGCGCAGGAGCCCGCACACCGGGCGGCCGTCCGTGTGCGCAGGGCAGGGCGGACGCTCCTGAATTTGCTCATGCAGATTGCGCTGAGCCGCGTGCCCCTGACGGAGGGCGACGAAGAGCGGCTTCCGCACGCGGTTCGCCACTTCGATCTGCTCCTGAAGATGCGTCACGCCGAACGGCTCACGCAGGCAATGCATCAGCACCTGCTCAGTCTCTACCCGGGTGTGTCCGAGACACTGGTAGAGGAGGCGCGCCTCACGCACGATGAGATCGATCGGTTCCTGAACACGGCTCCCGCCACCGACGAGGGACCTCACCTGTCGGCCGTGCTGGAGCGAGGCCTCAGCTTCGTCGTGTGGACCCGTCACGAAGTGTCGGTCGGGTCGGCGGGACAGCACTCCGATAGAGACGCGTAGGGACGAGGTCTCCGTGGGCCGGACTGCACGACGGAGAGGAGACGTGAAAGAAAGAGCGGACGAAGCCGAACGGAAGGAGAGCGGCTCCCTCATTAAACCGGGACAGTACAGATCTCACGCTCAGACGCCCGAACAGGGGAAAACATCGTGTTCAGATGGGCCGAGAGGCCGCTCACGCCCGAACCATCGACGGGGCGTAGCGTTGTGACAAGATGTCGAGTGGAGCGGAATGGTCTCCACCCCACCGGCACCTCTCACAATTCTCTTCTGGCTGACTGAGCCCCTCCATGAGTGAACCGACGGATCTCCCCGATCGTGCCATCAGCGCCTACGCGGCGTCCAACATCCAGGTGCTCGAAGGCCTGGAGGCCGTGCGCAAGCGCCCGTCCATGTATATCGGCGACGTAGGCCTCCGCGGCCTGCACCACCTTGTCTACGAGGTGCTCGACAACTCCATTGACGAGGCAATGGCCGGGCACTGCGACGAGATCGAAGTGCAGCTCTACGAGGACGGCTCCGTCTCGGTCACGGACAACGGCCGCGGCATTCCGGTCGACCAGCACCCGGTGGAGGACCGCTCGGCGCTGGAGGTGGTGATGACCGTGCTCCACGCCGGCGGCAAGTTCGACAAGGACAGCTACCAGGTGTCCGGCGGGCTGCACGGGGTGGGCGTGTCGGTCGTGAATGCGCTCGCCTCGCGGTTCGAGGTGACCGTCTGGCGCGACGGCTCGGTGTGGGAGCAGAACTACCTGTGCGGCGTGCCGGAGGACTCGGTGCGGCAGGTGCGGCCGATGCGGGCGGAGGAGGAGACCGGGACCCGCATTCGGTTCTGGCCCGACGGGGACATCTTCAAGGCGACGGAGTTTCGGTTCGAGACGCTCTCGGACCGCCTGCGCGAGCTGGCCTTCCTGAACGCCGGGGTGCGCATTACCATCGAGGATCACCGGGAGGAGGACGAGGACCTGGCCCGCGAGACGTATCACTCGGAGGAGGGCATCATCGGGTTCGTCGACTACCTCGACGAGGCGCGAGACTCCATTCTCGACGAGACGATCTACATCGCCGAGACGGACGGCGAGGTCCCCGTGGAGCTCGCCATGCAGTACAACGACGAGTACAACAAGAACGTCCTCTCTTTCGTCAACAACATCAATACGCACGAGGGCGGCACCCACGTCACCGGCTTCCGGCGCGCCCTGACGCGGACGCTGAAGCGCTACGCCCAGCAGAACGACATGCTGAGCGACCTCAAGTTCGACCTGTCAGGCGACGACTTCCGGGAGGGGCTCACGGCGGTGCTCTCGGTGAAGGTGGCCGAGCCGCAGTTCGAGGGCCAGACGAAGACGAAGCTCGGCAACTCGGAGGTGCAGGGCATCGTCGAGTCGCTCATCAACACCGAGCTAGGCCGCTGGCTGGAGGACCACCCCGACCAGGCGGAGCGCATCATCGAGAAGGTGATCCAGGCGGCGGAGGCGCGGGCGGCGGCCCGCAAGGCGCGCGAGTTGGTGCAGCGCAAGGACGCGTTCTCGGGGGGCAGCCTGCCCGGCAAGCTGGCCGACTGCTCCTCGCGTGACCCCGCAGAAGGGGAGCTCTACCTCGTGGAGGGCGACTCGGCGGGCGGCTCGGCCAAGCAGGCGCGCGACCGTCACTTCCAGGCCATCCTACCCCTGCGCGGCAAGATCCTGAACGTGGAGAAGGCCCGTCTCGACCGCATCCTGGAGCACGATCAGATCCAGAACATCGTCACGGCGCTCGGCACCGGGCTCACGTCCACGGAGGAGGAGTTCAACATGAATGAGATGCGGTACCACAAGATCGTGATGATGACCGACGCGGACGTGGACGGGGCCCACATCCGGTCGCTGCTCCTCACCTTCTTCTACCGCCAACTGCGGCCCCTCATCGAGAAGGGCAACATCTACATCGCCCTGCCGCCGCTCTACCGCATCCAGAACGGCAGCCAGGAGATCTACTGCTGGTCCGACGAGGAGATGCAGGAGCGGATGGCGGAGCTGCGGGCCGACGGCAAGAGCCCGAGCATGCAGCGCTACAAGGGACTCGGCGAGATGAACCCGGAGCAGCTCTGGACCACCACTATGAACCCGGAGACGCGCAAGATTCAGCAGGTCACCATTCAGGACGCCGCGGCGGCCGACCGGCTCTTCTCCACGCTCATGGGCGACTCGGTAGAGCCCCGGCGCGAATTCATCGAGCGCAACGCCAAGTACGCGACGATCGACGTGTAACCGGACGCTTACGGAGCGCAGTGGTCCGCCGCGACGATTTTTGGGGCTGCACTCCCGTTCCGCCAGCGGTACAGCGACAACCCGGACACCTGTTTCACAGATCTCATGTCGATGATCGTGATGCGACGGCTCGGGCTGCGCGACATGCGGGCCAGCGACGCAGACTTCGAGCATAGGAAGAGGGAGTTCGACGACAGCCATAGGATGATCTTCGTTTGTGGAGCAACCCAGCCTTGAACATTCCGTGGCCAACGCCGAGCGGCCGGACGTGTCGATCATCGTGCCAGCCTACGAGGAGGCTGAATCGCTCCCCGAGCTCGCCGACGGGCTCCGGACGGCGTGTGAGGAGGCAGGTCTTTCGTTCCAGGTGTGGATCATCGACGACGGGTCGCGGGACGACACCTGGACGGTCGTGCAGCAGCTCCACGAGGACGACCCTCGGTTCGCTGGGCTCCGATTCCGGCGCAACTACGGAAAATCGGCGGCCCTCGCGCTGGGCTTCGACCGGGTCCGGGGCCGCCACGTGGCGACGATCGACGCGGACCTGCAGGACGACCCGGCCGAGATTCCCCGCCTCCTCGACACGCTGGAGGAGGGGGACTACGACCTCGTGAGCGGGTGGAAGCGGGACCGCAAGGATCCGCTCAGCAAGACGATCCCGAGTCGCTTCTTCAACTGGGTCACCCGCCTCTTCTCGGGACTCCCCCTCCACGACTTCAACTGCGGACTCAAGGTGTACCGGCATGAGGTGGTGAAGAGCGTCAACGTGTACGGGGAGCTCCACCGCTACATCCCCCTGCTGGCCAAGTGGGAAGGATACGACCGGGTCACGGAGCAGGAGGTGCAGCATCGCCCACGCAAGTACGGCACCACCAAGTTCGGCACGGAGCGCTTTATCCAGGGCTTTCTGGACCTCATCACGGTCGTCTTCCTCACGCGGTACGCCGTGCGGCCCATGCACTTCTTCGGGTCGATTGGGACGCTGGCGTTCGCGGCTGGTTTTGCCATCAGTCTCTGGCTGTCGGTCGACAAGCTCGTTTTCGGCCATCCCATCGGAGGGGCGCGTCCTCTTCTCCTACTCGGGCTGCTGCTCATCCTGTTTGGCTCACAGATGTTCACGACCGGACTACTCGGTGAGATGATCATTCAGCCCCGGATGGAAGACCCGTCAACGTACGAGGTGGCGGACGCGGTGGGACCGAGCGACCAGACTGCGGAGGTGGCGGAAGAAGGAAGATGAGAGGATCGAAGATTGGGACTCTGGCGGTCGTTGCGGTCAGGGCTCAGTGGGGCGTCACGGTGTCCGGGAGGGTGCCGTGAAGCGTTTCTACGAGCGCGTCGACGAGCTGCTGTTTGTGGCGGCGCCGGGTCACGAGGCGCACGTCACGGGTCGGCGCCGGATCGGCAAAGGGGATGGCAAACGTCGAGCGCTCCGTCTCCGTCATGTGGTGGGTGGCGAGTTGGGGAAGGAGGGTCATGCCGCCGCTGTTGCGCACGAGGCGGACGAGGGTTTCCAGGGAGCCGCTTTGAAACTGGGCCGCGGCCTGAGGGACAGACGGCGACCGGCCGCATACGTGGAGCACCTGGTCACGGAAACAGTGCCCTTCGCTCAGCAGCCACAGATCCTCGGTGGAGAGGTCCGCGGGTGTCAGTTGGTCGCGGTCGGCGAGTCGGTGTGTGGGGGCGACGTAGCCGACAAAGGGCTCCGTGAACAGCACGCGGTCGTGGAGGTCGGGACCGGCCTCGTCCGTGGCGATTAGGGACGCGTCGAGCATGTCGGTGTGCAGGGCGTCGAGAATCTCTGTGGTGGGCCACTCGCGCAAAACAAGGGAGAGCTTGGGGTGCGCCGTCTCCAGGACGGGCAGGAGGAGGGGCAGAAGATAGGGCGACAGCGTGGGTAGCATGCCGAGGCGGAGGGTGCCCGTGACGCGGTCCTGCATCTCGGTAGCAATGGTCGTTAACCGATCCCGGGCGGCGAGCACCTCGCGGGCCTCCTCCACGATACGCTCTCCGGCGCCCGTGGGCACCACAGGCTGCCGACTCCGGTCGATGAGTTGCAGGTCTAGTTCCTCCTCCAGCCGCCGCAGTTGTCCGCTGAGGGTGGGCTGAGTCACGTCGCACGTCGCGGCGGCGTCGCCAAAATGGCGGTGCGTATCGAGGGCCACGAGATACTGAAGCTGCGCGAGGGTCATCGAGGATTGGGACCGGTTTTTCGATAGGTCGAAACTATCAAGAAGATAGAGAAGATCGATTTGAATAATCAACTCGGGGTGCGTACCTTCAATATCACCACGTTTTTTTCTCAGTAGCGCCCTCACCTCTTCTATGTCACAAGAACATGCTCCAGAGAGCACGAACGGGACAAACGGTTGCCCGGTGATGCACAATGGCTCCAATGGTTCGAGGGAGCAGCGGACGAGCACGCCCGCCACGAACCGCGACTGGTGGCCCACCAGCCTGGACATCGAGATCCTCGACCAGAACGTGCAGGACGTCGGCCCCTGGAACGGGGACTTCGACTACGCCGACGCCTTTCAGCAACTCGATTACGACGCCCTGAAGGCCGACATCAAAGAGGTGATGACGACCTCGAAGGAGTGGTGGCCGGCCGACTATGGGCACTACGGGCCGTTCTTCATTCGGATGTCGTGGCACGCTGCGGGCACGTACCGCACCACCGACGGCCGCGGTGGGGCGTCCGGCGGCCGCCAGCGGCTGGCCCCGCTCAACAGCTGGCCCGACAACGCGAACCTCGACAAGGCGCGCCGGCTGCTCTGGCCGGTGAAGCAGAAGTACGGCCGCAAAATCTCCTGGGCGGACTTGCTGGTCCTGGCCGGCAACGTGGCCATGGAGTCGATGGGCTTCGAGACGTTTGGCTTTGCCGGCGGTCGGGAGGACGACTACAAGCCCGACGGGTCCATCGACTGGGGGCCGGAAGACGAGATGGAAACCTGGGATCGATTCGACGAGGAGGACGAACTCGACAACCCGCTCGGCGCGACCGTGATGGGCCTCATCTACGTGAACCCCGAGGGGCCGGAGGGCACCCCGGATCCGGAGTGGTCCGCCCAGCGAATTCGCACGTCCTTTGGCCGGATGGCGATGAACGACCGGGAGACCGCCGCGCTCATCGCCGGCGGGCACACGTTCGGGAAGGTCCACGGCGCCAACACCGACGACCATCTCCAGGCCGAGCCCGAAGCCGCTCCGATTGAGCAGCAGGGCCTCGGTTGGCGAAATGAGCACGGCTCCGGCAAGGGGGGCGACACCATCACCAGTGGCATCGAGGGCCCCTGGACCGACGCGCCGACCGAGTGGGACCTGGGCTATCTCGACTTCCTGCTCGACTACGAGTGGGAGGTCCACGAGGGTCCCGGCGGGGCGTGGCAGTGGCGACCGAAAGGCGACGAGTTGAAAGGGACCGTGCCGGACGCTCACGAACCGTCGGAAACGGTCGATCCCATGATGCTCACGACGGACATCGCCCTGAAGCGGGACCCGGACTACCGAGAGATCATCGAGGACTTCCGCGACGACCCGGACGAATTCCAGGACGCGTTCGCGCGGGCCTGGTTCAAACTTCTGCACCGGGACATGGGGCCGAAGGGGCGGTACCTCGGTCCGGAAGTGCCCGACGAGGACCTGATCTGGCAGGACCCCGTGCCCGATGTCGACCACGAACTGATCGGGGACGAGGAGATTGCCGAGCTCAAGGCGGCGATCCTCGACACGGATCTGTCTGTCTCTCGCCTGGTCAAAACCGCCTGGGCGTCGGCCTCGACGTACCGCGACAGCGACAAGCGCGGGGGGGCGAACGGGGCGCGCATTCGCCTCAAGCCACACCGGAGCTGGGAGGCCAATGAGCCGTACGAGCTGTCCCGCGCGCTGAACGTCCTCGAGGGCATCCAGCAGGACTTCAACGATTCGCGGTCCGGCGACACGCGGGTCTCGCTGGCCGACCTGATTGTCCTGGGCGGGAGCGCCGCCATTGAGAAGGCCGCGGCGGACGCCGGCTACGACGTGGAGGTACCGTTCCATCCCGGGCGCGCCGACGCCACACAGGAGCAGACCGACGTGGAGGCGTTCGGGCACCTGGAGCCGAAGGCGGACGGTTTCCGCAACTACATCGCCGACGACCCGGGACAGGACTGGACGCCGGAGGAGTTCCTGGTCGACAAGGCCGACCTACTGGACCTGACGCCCGCCGAGATGACGGTGCTCGTCGGCGGGATGCGCGCGCTGGACGCCACCCACGAGCAGGCCGACGGGTACGGCGTCTTCACCGACCGTCCGGAGACGCTGACCAACGACTACTTCGTGAATCTGCTCTCGATGGATTACGAGTGGGAGCCGGTCTCGAAGGACCGAGAGCTCTTCGAAGTCCGGGACCGGGACACCGGCGAGGTCGAGTGGAAAGCGACCCGCGTGGACCTAATCTTCGGGTCCAATTCCCGGCTCCGGGCCCTTGCAGAAGTGTACGGGGCCGATGACGCCGAAGAGAAGTTCGTCCATGACTTCGTCGATGCCTGGACGAAGGTGATGACCCTCGACCGGTTCGACCTCGAATAATACGGTTTCTGGATCGCACTGTCCTGACACTCCTTTCCCTGTCTGCCTTCGGACGAGGAGTCGCCCGCCTCAAGAAGGGTCACGTAAAAGGTTA
>CAZMDV010000035.1:0-13940 GCA_964564875.1 uncultured Salinivenus sp. | reverse complement strand
GCAGAGGTGACGGGCGGATTCGAACCGCCGTAGGAGGCTTTGCAGGCCTCTGCCTGACCACTCGGCCACGTCACCGAATATTTTATGTCTCAATACTGTAATGAGGAGATTCCTCCTCGGGTTCCTCGATCGATGGCCCGGGACACACGGCCCGGAAAGCACGCCCGGCAGGATTCGAACCTGCGGCCTGCGGATTAGCGTACCACTACAGCTTTCGCTGCGCGTACTCCTTTGTGGCCTGGACTGTCTCTTCGTCCCGAGGGCTTTCGGGACGCGGTGCGTGCAGTCTCTACGGAGCCTCGAGCATGCTCCCTTGAGTTTCCACGGGGTTGCCATTTCACAGGATTCCCCGTTACGGCACCGTGCATTCCACGCGTCGCCACATGGACGCTCCTGTTGAAGTCCGCTGCTCTATCCAACTGAGCTACGGGCGCAGGTTGCGGTTCGGAGGTCAGACCAGGACATACGACCACTGCTGTCGGGGCGGCCGGATTTGAACCGGCGACCTCCTGCTCCCAAAGCAGGTGCGCTAACCGGACTGCGCCACGCCCCGCGCGACGGAGGGAGAGATGAGCGTAGACCGCCTAGGTCAGCTTTTTGGCCTCCTCCAGTTCTTCCTCAACGTCGTCGAGAGGGACGATCTTCTCGCGAAAGCCGTAGTTGCCGTCCTCTTTCTCTTCGGCGACGATGAGCTTCGCCATCTTGCTAGAGGCCGGGCCGTTGCTCTGGTTTGCCATGGCTTATTTCTTCTCTCGGTGAAGGGTGTGCTTCTGAAGAACAGGATTGTACTTCATGAGCTCGAGGCGATCGGAGGTGTTCTTCCGGTTCTTCGTCGTGTGGTAGCGCGACGTTCCCGGCTCCTCCGTGCATTCGAGCACGATCTGGACGCGGTCACCTGTGGCCATCGTATTGAGGGTGCTTGTTCCTGGAAGTCTACGTCCCCGAAAAGAGTGCTCCGTTGCGGGCCGAAGGCACGGCGGTGAACGCCTCCATCTTCGGGCCTACACGTCGTAGCCCTGCTTCCGGGCCTCTTGCAAAACCGCCTGAATCCCCTTCTTGTTGATCGTCTTCAAGGTCTTCGAGGACACCTTTAGCTTGACGTGGCGGTCCTGAGAGGGAATGTAAAAGCGCTTCTCGTGCAGATTGCGCTTGAAGCGGCGGTTCGTCTTTTGGTTGGAGTCCGACACGTTGTTTCCGGTGACGGGCCCCTCGCCCGTGAGGTCATCTTTGCGAGCCATGGTGTGTCTCTAGAGTCTATTTGCTCCCGACGTGGATGCTATTCGGCGGTGTGCACTTCCGGCAATCATATCCGCCAGATCGACGGACTTGAAAACAGGGTGCGGGACTTTGTTCGTGAAGACGGCGCAATTTTGGCGCATTTCTCCGAGGAAGCCGCCCCGGTTGCCGACCCAAATCGGACTCTTCAGGAATGACCATCCCCCGATGGCGTTCCCCCGGACAGGTGAGGAGTAATTCCCGGGGCGAGGAATTCGAAGAGCGTGTCTCCCCGCAGGCCGAGGCGGAGCGTTTCGAGTGGGATGACCTCTTCGGGGTGAATGTTACCGAGGTTCACGTTGGCCCCCTGATGCCGAATCAGCCATGCCTGCTGCTTTTTGTTGGGCGCTTCGAAGATGATGTCATGCGGGTCAACACGGGAAAGAATCTCGTCGAAGAGGCCCGTGCGGACTTCCCCAGTGGGACGGAAGAGACCGGCCGTTCCCGCCTCTCGCGACTCAGCGGTGACCTTCCAGCTGCCCGCTTCCAGCTCCGCCTGCATGAACTCGACCCACTGGTAGGGCGCCATCACGTCGCTGGAGTCCTTCGATCCCACCTCGCTCAACACGGTGAAGTCCTTCGCGAAGAGCTCGATGAACTCCAGTTTGTCCTCGTGGTCCATTGAGATCGCACCGGCGGAAATCTCGACGTGGTGCACGTCCATTCGGTCGAGCAGGCGACGATAATCGTCTACTTGGTCGCGCAGAAAATAGGCCTCGAAGAGAGTTCCCCCGAAGAAGAAGGGAATGTTCGCCTCGCGGTAGACTCCCAGCTTCTCCTCCAGATTCGAAGTAACGGCAGCAGTACCCCACCCGAGCTTGGCGACGTCAATGATGTCGGCCGCGACGTCGAGTACGTCCTCGACTTCCCGAGTGGACATTCCTTTGTCCAACATGTGGGTGAGCCCTCGCTCTCGCGGCTTCTCGGTCCGGTCCGGGAGACCGATGAGGTCAAACGAGTCGTTGAGCATGGGAGCGTGCTGAGAGGCAAAGGATCTGCGACCAAGGGCTACACTGGCTGTGCATACGGGAACGCGTAGCGGCCGGGTCCGGATTGGAAGAGAGTGAGTCCGGGAGCGGCGTTCCCGCAAAACGCACGGGTTCGACGGCCGGGTGGCGAGGGGGAGACCTCAGGAACTGCTGTTCCCGTTTTGACTCCATCGTTTCAGCTCGTTGGCGGAGGGAAGACGGTCAACGGTGTAGCTTCTGGAACTCCGACGCTGTCCAGAATAGGCAGGTTGTTTCGGGTAGACCGACGCTTTCGGCACAAATCCGTACCAGTCCCTCACGCGTCCAGGTGCACGGCCCGGGCTGGTTCGATGGCGGCGGCACGGGCGGCCGGGTACAGCGACGCGAGAACGCAGAGCCCAAACGCCGCGATGGCAATGAGGGCCACGTCGAGGGGCTGAACCGCCACGGGGTACGCGTCGATGAGGAACGACTTGGCCTGGGCCATCGGCACGACCTCGTAGTACTTCTGGAGGAAGGCGAGGCCAAGACCGAGAACCAGCCCCAGTCCGGTGCCCACCGCCCCGATGAGGCCTCCCTCGAACAGGAAGATACGGTGCACGTCGGTCTGGGAGACCCCCATCGCCTGGAGCGCACCGATGTCGGTTCGCTTCTCAATGACGACCATCGTGAGGGACCCCACGATGTTAAACGCCGCCACGATGACGATGAGACCCAGAATGGCCGAGGCGCCCCACTTCTCCAGCCGCATCACGTCGTAGAGCGACTTCTGGAGGTCGTACCACGTCTGGATGGTGTAGCGATCAGTATCCAGCTTTCGCTGGAGGACGGCCTTCACGGCCCTGGCCCGCTCTAAGTTGTCGAGGCGGAGGTCGATTCCTGTGACGCGGCCCTGCGTGCGGAACAGCCGCTGTGCCTCAGGCAGCGAGACGAAGACGCGCTTCTCCTCCGAGGTTCCCTGAACCTGAAAGAGGCCACGCACGTCGAACTGCCGGATGGGGGGACTCGCAAATACGTTCGTGAGCGTGCGCTCGATGGCGGGAGCCGAAAGAAGCCCGATCGCACTCGCCGACTGGGTTCCCCGTCCCGGAATGGTCCCCAAGCGCTGACCCAGGGTCCGATTCAGCACAATGCCAGGGGTTCCCGCCTCGCCTGTGCTCAGATCGAAGGTGCCCATCGCCATCGTCGGAGCAGCAGTCTCCATCATCAAGGCATCGACCCCTCGGACGCGGACTACGCGATTTGCTCCATTCCCACCGGGGCTCAGAAGCAGGGCCTTGCCCTCCACGTACGGGGCCGCTGCCGTGACGTGTCTCGTTTCTCGGGCGACTCGAAGGAGCGAGTCAGCCTCGGCCACGCCCTGCTCCTGCGCGTTCACGATCCGGACGTGAGGGTCGAGCGACACGAGCAGATCCCGTACGACGTCGTAAAATCCGTTCATCACCGAAAGGACAACGATGAGGGCCGCGACCCCGAGGGTCACGCCCGTCATTGAGATGCCGGTGATGATCGAAATGAGGGAGACCTCCCGGCGGCTCGCCAGGTAGCGTCGAGCAATCTGAAACCGGTAGTCCACGACGCGGCAGTTACATGTTGGAGCGTTGATCGGGGGTCGGAGGCCCTAATGCCTCCGATTCGTCCGTTACGCCCGGATAATAAGGTCCATGCGTCGGCTTGGGCTCCCCTTTCCCCCCAGCAGTCCCTTCCCAACAGTCCGACATTTTCCGATCAACGCGTCAGTTCGTGCCTTCGGAGAGCATGGGGTCTGGGCTGGAAAAGGCTCCTTCTGGCGGGCTCGACGGAAGGGACAGTTCGTCCGTCAAAAGTGCCCGGTCCTCCCCGATCGCTTCCTTTCGGACTGCGAGTTCGACGGTTCCCCCTGGTGCCTGAAGTGTCTTGTAGTTCGTCCAGTCGTAGAACTGGGGGGGATCCTCCTCGTCCATTCCTTGAAGATGATAGGCCCACCGGTCGAGCCGGCCTGTGTCGGTCGACACGTACAACCAGTAGCGGTCGCCTGGGGTTCGGCCCACGTCGTCGAACGTCAGTTGGATGACGTCGTGTTCGGCGGTCGAGGAGTCGGGCAGGTAGGTGCGGTTCACTCCCGGATCGAAGACCTTCAGCGGGGAGAGCAGCCAGTACGTGTCGTTCGCGAACCGGGCATATGCCTGCTCGCGGGCCGTCTTCCCGTCCGACCCGTCCAACTCAGTTCCGTTGAGGTACACAGTTCCGGACAGCCGGCCATTTTGCTCCTCTCGGGCGTTGACGAGGGCGACGTACGACGAGTCGGGCCCGGTCGACCATTCCATCCGGTACTCGCCCGTGTTTCGATCCCAGAGGTGGCGCGCGATGGTCTGCGTCCCATCTGGCGCCTCAAAGCTGAAATTGAACCGAAGGTATGGAGTCGAGGCCCAGGCGTCTGCGCCGTGAGCCTGAAGCAGGCGATGGGCCACCGAATCGGCCCGGGTCTCAAGGACAAGCGTGTCGGTAGGAGCCACAGTCTCGCTGCCTTCAGGGGTCGACTCGGAGGTGCAGCCGGTCCAGAGGACACCTCCAACGAGAACAGCGGCGAGGACGGAGAGATGGTAGCGCGTCATGGCAGTGGAATTGTCATCGGGGGAGCGGCTTGCGTTGCCCAACATACAAGGTGTTGCGGAGAGGTGCAGATCTCGGTGCGTGTGGGAGCATGTGGATTTGGAGGTATGGGCGCATGGATGTCCGAGGGAATTCTCGACGGTGGGGACGACCCAGTCAAGGATGCCCGAACCCTTACCCCCCTGGAAGCCCACACGCTCACACATTAAACCGAAACTCTATCACGTCTCCGTCTTCCACCACGTAGTCTTTCCCCTCCGTTCGGATCAGCCCAGCCTCCCGGGCGGCGGCCTCGGAGCCGGCCTCGTCGAAGTCCGAGAAGTGGATCGTCTCGGCCTTGATGAACCCTTCCTCGAAGTCACTGTGGACCTTGCCCGCGGCCTGCGGCGCCCGGGTGCCCTCCTTGATGGTCCAGGCGTACGCCCCCTTCTCGTCCGCGGTGAAGAAGGTGATGAGGTCCAGCACGTCGTACGCTGCGCGGATGAGGCGCTCTAGGCCGGACCGGTGCAGGCCCGCGTCCTTCAGGAACAGCAGGCGCTCGTCGGGGTCGAGCTCAGAAATTTGGGCTTCGAGTTCCGCCGAGATGACGACGACCCGGGTCCCTTCGTCCTGAGCGATGGCACGGAGCTGGTCGACGTACTCGTTGCCGCCGGGCAAATCGTCCTCCCCGACGTTGGCGACGTACAGGACCGGCTTGTCGGTTAGGAGAAATAGCTCGTCGACGAGAGACTGGTCGAGGGCATTCGCCTCGAACGAGCGGGCCCAGTTCCCACTGCCCAGGTGGTCGTGCAGGCGCTCGTAAACGTCGAGCTCCTCGGCGGCATCCTGGTCGCCCTTCCTCGCGGCCGTCTCGACTTTTCCAATGCGCTTGTCGACCGCCTCCAGATCCTTCAGGAGAAGCTCCGTATTGATTACCTCCACGTCGCGCACCGGGTCGACCTCGCCCGCCACGTGTGCGATCTCGTCGTCCTCGAAGCAACGGACCACGTGAATGATGGCGTCCACCTCCCGAATCTGGGCGAGGAACTGATTGCCAAGCCCTTCTCCCTCGGCGGCACCTTCCACGAGGCCGGCGATGTCGACGAACTCGATGGTGGTGGGTATGGTCTCGGGGGAGCCCGCGAGCTCGGCGACGCGGGAGAGGCGTTCATCCGGTACGGGAACGACGCCCACGTTGGAATCGACCGTGCAGAACGGGTAGTTGTCGGCCTCGGCGCCTGCGTTGCTCAGCGCATTGAAGATCGTGGACTTGCCGACGTTGGGGAGCCCAACGAGGCCACACTGTAACGACATGAAGAGGCTTGGGGGTGGAGAGACAGCGAGACCGGAATGTGCTGGGTGTACGACGGCGATACGTCTCCTGTCGGAGAGGAGCGAGACTCACCCGTCGGAATACGGCACGTCGATGAACCTCCGCTCGGGGAGATGGACGGCGGTGAGCCGCCCCATGCCGGGTTTCATGTGGTAGACACAGCCGGTGTCGATGAGGATGAGTTTCTCGCGGTTGATGGGCTCCGGGCGGGGTGTGTGGCCACATACCACGGGTTTTTCCCAAGTCACCTCCGGTGCGTCCAAGTGTCCCCGTTCCCACAGGAGCACTTCTTCGTCCTGCTGCTTCAGGTTCTCTTCGATCGTCAGGCCCGGCTTCAGCCCCGCGTGAACGAACAGGTAATCCTCTGTCTCGTGGTAAAGCTTCGTGTCGCGGACGAACTCAGCGTGAGAGGCGGGTATTTCGATTTCGGAGCTGTCATCATCTTTCAGGTAGCTCTGGAGGGTCGAGACGCCCCCGTTCATCCGCCACAGGCTGAAGGCCCCGGAGTCGAGGTACTCGATCATCATCGCCTCGTGGTTGCCCCGGAGAAAAGTGCACGGCACGCCCTCGCGCAGATCCAAGAGTCGGTCGATGACGCTCTTCGAGTCGGGGCCGCGGTCGATGTAATCGCCCACGAACAGGAGGTGGTCGTTGGACGATGGTTCGATCCGATTGAGGAGTACGTCGAGCGATTGGGGACATCCGTGAATATCACCGATTGCTATGAGGCCCATCGCACTTTGCCCTGCCTTACAGAGGTGAGAAGAGAGGTGGAAAGCTGACCGACCAGGGCGTAAGCCCGAAACGTCATGGCGGTTTGCAACGGCATGGCCACTCAGGAGGATTCGGCGCGCTCGCGGATAGTGTCCATGCCGATCAGGCCGCGCCCCGACTTATTAAGCCGGTCCTGTCCGTGGAGGTCAAGGAGGATGGCGTCGATCACTCCGTTCACGAAGGTGCCACTTCGGGGCGTGCTGTACTTCTTCGCGATTTCGATCACCTCGTCCACCGACACCTTGGGGGGAATCTCCTCGAACTTCAGGAGCTCCGTCGTTCCCATTCGGAGAAGGGAACGGTCGATGACGGCGATGCGGTGGATTTCCCAGTTTTTCGCGTGCTTCTCGATGATCTGGTCAGCCTCCTCCATCGTGTCGAGTGTCGTGCGGAAGAGGCGCTCCGCGAAGTCTCGCGTGGCGGGGTCGTCCCCGAGGGGATCTTCGATTAGCGTGTGGACGATTTGATCGGGGTCTCCGTCGGCCTGCGCGTGCGCATAGAGCGCTTTCATGACCTGCTCGCGGGCGTCGCGTCGGGTGCTCATGGACGGCCTTTGGGAATTGCAGCGGTTCAGGTTTGCCGCAGTACACGTGCGGAGACGGCTCTTATTTCCGACGAAGGAGGCAGGTTCGGGCTTGGGCCCGGATTCCATTAATCTTGGATTTCGGGGGCTGCTGGCCCGACGTTTCGCCGGCGAGCACGTTAGACTTCAGGGGTGGAGCGTGTCTTCCGGCCCCATTCCTCCTTAATAGTTGTGAACCGATTCGCGTGCGTCCCGGCTCGTCCGTCCACTGGTCGGCATATCCGGCTCTCCTCATCGCCGGTGCGTTTGCGCTCGGGATCCTGGTGGACTCTGCGTTCGATTCGGAATTCGCATCCCTGTGGTTTGGCGGGGCCGGGGTGGGGCTCGTGGCGTTCGCGGGCGCTCAGTGGTGGGATCGAACGCGGCTCGTGACGCTCGCGCCCCTCGGGCGGATCGCCGCGGTCGTGCTGGTTGTGGGATGCACGGGGGGAGCGCGGCATGCTGTGTACCAGACTCCCCCGACCCGCGCTCTGGGTCCTGCCGCCGAAGCGGGCGACGAAACGGCGGCCCTTCAGGGACAGGTGGTAGACGCGCCCGAGCGAACGGACGAAGCAACGCGCTTCACCCTGGAGGTGGACACCCTCTTCGGAGGACGAGATACAGCTGCCGTGGAGGGGCGAGCCCGCGTTACGCTTCGTCCCTCGCCGTGGGCCAAGGGGGTCGGGACGTTTCCCGAGGTTCACCAGGGAGATGTGCTCCGACTTCGAGGGAGCCTCCGCCCCGCGCCGGGGCTTCGGAATCCGGGCGGGTTCGACTACGGTGCGTATTTGGCCCGCCGCGGCATCTGCTGCACGATGTACGTAGGCAAGCCGGGTCGGGTTGCCGTGCGCGGAGATCGGCGCGGAGTGCTGGGGACGACTCTCGTCCTTGTCCGGGAGCACGTTCGGCGTCAGATTGGTCGATATGTGCCCAGCACGGGGGGGCAAGCGGTTCTTCGGGCTCTTCTTCTAGGGGACCGGAGCCGTGTGACGGACGCCCAGCGGGATCGCTTTGCCAGGACGGGCCTCATGCACCTTCTCGCCGTGTCTGGACTCCACGTATTTCTCGTGGGGATGGTGCTTTACGTTCTGCTGCGTCCTCTCCTGATGCGCTTTGAACTGCGGTGGCGGACGGTTGAGGGGACTCGGGCGGTATTTACGATTGCCGTTCTGGGGTTCTATATGCTTCTCACAGGCAGCCGTCCATCCGTCGTCCGTGCAGTCATCATGGCAACCCTTTTCATCGGGGGAATTTTCTTTCAGCGCTCGGCCCATCCTTTGAATACCCTCGGGGTGGCGGCTCTCGTCCTGTGCGCAATTCGTCCACCGGCCCTGTTCGACGTTGGCTTTCAGCTGTCGATGGGAGCTGTTGCAAGCATCGTGACGCTCAATCCCCGGTTCCTAGAGATGATGCCAGGGCGGTATCGGGGCTCGGAGGTCGGTGAGTGGCTGACTTCTACGGTCACGGTGTCTGCCGCCGCGATTCTGGGGACGGCTCCGGTTCTTCTCTACCACTTCGGATGGGTCTCCGCCGCCGGGCTCCTTCTCAACGTCGTGGGGATTCCCTGCACTGGCTTAGCGCTCTCGGCGGGAATTCTCGCAGCGATCACTGGTGGGGTTTGGACAGTGGCCGGAGCCGCCTTCGGCAGTGCGGCAGACCTGTTCGTGCGGGGGCTCCTCGCAACATCTCGCTACGGGGTGGAGTGGTTCTCATGGGCGGGACTTCGGATGGCCGTGGCGGACCCGTGGGTGCTCGGTGCCCTCGTGGCTGGACTCGTTGCACTGGCGCAGTGGCCCCGGCCGCGCAACCGGTGGCGATGGATCATCGTGGGGGTCCTTCTGACAACGGTGTCGGTCTGGAGGCCAACTGCTGAGCGGGGAGCGGCATCAGCCCTCGACGTTCTTTTCTTCGATGTTGGGCAGGGAGATGCCGTTCTGGTCTCTACGCCCAGAGACCGCCACATGTTGGTAGATACTGGTCCTCACTCCCCAAGTGGGGGCGCAGTGAAGTTTGCGCTCCTTCCGTACCTAGAACGGTGGGGCATTGAGCGACTGGACGTGGTTGCCATCAGCCACTCCGACGAAGATCACCTTGGGGGTCTCCCAACGCTTCTACGGGAGGTGTCGGTGGGACGAGTCGTCCACAACGGTCGGCCGGTCGACACGGAGTTGTACACGAAAACCCGGCGTTTGCTTGACCGGAAGGGAGTTCCCCAGCGGACAGTCCGACGCGGAGATACGCTTTCCATCGATCCGGACATGCGGACTCAGGTACTGTCTCCGCCGCGGCACCCTGCGCGCCGGGGGATCGAGGGAGAGAATGATGCATCTGTCGTTCTTCATCTGGGGTACGGAGAGGTTGATCTCCTGCTCCCCGGAGACGTGGAATCCACCGCTGAGCGGGACTTGGTTCGGACGTACGGGCGTCAGCTAGAGAGCCGGATGGTGAAGGTGCCGCACCACGGGTCGACGACGAGCAGCTCTCCGGACTTTGTGCGTGCCGTCTCTGAAACGGATGGAAAGTCTCACGCCATCGTGAGTGCAGGACGAGGCGATCAGTACGGGATGCCTAGCGAGGAAATCCTGGCTAGGTGGAAGAGACATGGAGCAAGCGTGCACAGTACGGCTCAGGAGGGTGCCGTGTGGATGCGGACCGATGGGAAGGAGGTGTGGCAGGTACGCTGGAAGTGAGGGGGCTCTTTTCGGGGGCAGAGGTTTCGGGGGAGTGTCTGCGGTCCTGAACCCATTTGGAGCGTATTCCTCAACGAGAATATGCTTCTTTTCGCTTTTGTTATAGTCGATTATATCGAAACAGCGTCGTTCGCTCACTGATATATCGGTTCGCGGAGAGAATATTGCCGTTCGGTCAAGTTATCCACAGTCCCCATTATGAATAGAGCACCCTGTGATTTTTAAAAAGATATGGTTGTTGTTGCTAGTCGTGTGGAAATGTGGATAACAGAGTCGTCCACGTCGAGCTAGTTCCGGTGTGGAGAATTCCCTCGGTGGTCCACGGGGTTGTCCACAAGCGGTTCGCAGATGAAAGCTGGTATACGGCGCTGAGGGCCAACTTGGGGGTGGTTTTCCACGTTTCCACAATAATCCACAGCGGAGTGCAGGATCTTGGGGGTGCGGTTATAAACAGTCGTCCACAGTGTGTAAAAGACGAGGATGGCTGTGGATAGCCCCCACAGTTGTCCACGGGTCCCTAAAGCTGAATTTTGATCCACAGATTATCCAGATGTTATCCCCCACTTATCCACGGGTTATCCACAATCCTGTGGATAGGGGGAGCCTCCAAGGAGGACAAAGACGGTGGACCGAAGAGCGATATATTCGAAGATCAGATTTGACCCTCTCTGACCCGCGCCTCCCGACGAGACCGGGCCGGGGAGAGGACTACTCCTCCTCCGTAATCGTGAGGAGACGATAGACGCAGAACGCGGCGATGAGGGCGGGCCACAGCGCCGCTATCCAGTCTCCTCCCCGTAGACGGACCACGGTAAGGGAGACGCCAAAGATGCCAATGAGGGCATAAATGGTCTGGAAAATAAGGGAGCTGGACATGAGGCGCGTTGGGGAATGAGGATCAGACGCAGACGGTGGGCGCTCCTTTCGCGAGCCGGTGGAGGCGTCGGGGCATGGGGCCAAGGAGAAGTACCGCCTCTAAGACTCAGCGCTCCAGGCCCTCACCGTGGTGGCGCTTCAACGTCGAGCAATTCCATGAGGAACGGCGTGAGCCGATCGGCTGCGACTTGCGACAGCTGTTCCTCAGCCCCCTCGGGAAGCTCGATGGGAGTCTGCTCCACGAGATCGAGGCCGTACCCGGCCAGTCCGATTCGCTTTCGGGGATTATTGGTGAGCAATCGGAGCTTGCGAATCCCGAGATCCCGGAGAATCTGGCACCCAATGCCGTAGTCGCGGTGATCCATTTCGAGAGACACGTCGGCTGGGGCCCGGTCGTCCTGGCGTTGCTGGCGCTCCAGATCCCGAAGCTTCGAGAGCAGGCTCTGACCATGATTGCTCTGCATCATGTACAGGATGGCACCCTTCCCCTCCTGCTCCACCTGAAGGAGCGCCTTGGCCAGTTGCTCGCTGTAGGCCTCGCGCCGCGCGGCCAACACGTCTCCGAGCACGTTCTGGGAGTGCACGCGCACGAGTACGGGTTCGTCCTCGGCCCACTCGCCCTTGAGGAGGGCGAGGTGCACGTCGCCGGTGAGAGTCTCCTGGTAGGCCACCACCCGGAACGCACCGAACGTGGTGTCGAGCTGCACCTCGGCCTCCCGCTCAATGAGCCGTTCGTTCTGCATTCGGTAGGCGATCAGGTCCTGGATCGTGACGAGGGGCATGTCCAGGGCCTCGGCCCGCTCTTGGAGCTGGGGAACGCGGGCCATGCTTCCATCCTCATTCATGATTTCGACGAGGGCCCCGGCCGGTTCGAATCCCGCGAGGCGCGCCAGGTCCACGGCCGCCTCGGTGTGGCCGGCCCGGCGCAGCACGCCCCCGGTGCGGGCACGAAGGGGAAACACGTGTCCCGGTCGTGCGAAGTCGTAGGATGACGCCTCCGGATCGGCCAAGGCGCGAATGGTTTTCGCCCGGTCGGCCGCAGAAATGCCCGTGCTCGTCCCCTGCCGGTAGTCGACCGAGACGGTGAAGGGAGTATTGTAGAGCGAGGAGTTGGACTCGACCATCAGATCGAGATCGAGATCGTCGGCCCGATCGGGCGTGATGGCCGTGCAGAGCAGTCCACGCCCCTTTTTCGTCATGAAGTTGACCAGGTCGGCCGTCATTGCCTCGGCAGCACCAATGAAATCCCCCTCGTTCTCGCGGTCTTCGTCGTCCACGACGATGGCGAGCCCTCCGGACCGAAGGGCGGAGAGGGCGTCTTCGATTGAGTCGAAGGCCGCCTCCGTGGAAGGGGGCGAATTATTCGTCGAGTGGCTCATGGCAATGGAAGTGGAACTGCTCGTAGCGTCCGATCCCGGAGGGGCAGCGACGCACGAAGAAGACCGCTACTCGTCATCGTTGGCGAGGCGGGCGATGGAATCCTTGTCGAACTGGAGCCGCGTGCCCTTGCTGTCGACCTGTGCCAGAATGCTGTCCTCGTCGATCCGCTGAACGGTGCCGTGCACGCCGCCCACCGTCACAATTTTGTCGCCCTGTTCTAGATTCTCCACCATCTCCTGGTGTTCTTCCTCGCGCTTCTGCTGGGGACGGTAAATGAAGAAGTAGAAGACCCCAACAATGAGCACGAGGGGCAGCAGAAGGCCAACGAATCCTCCGCCGCCGCTGCCGGATTGACCGACGAGAAGGACCGGGGCGAAGGCCGATACAAGCGAGGTGGGCATGGTGGGTGACGTTCGAAAAGTCAGAGTTCGGGTAGGAGAAGAGTGGTGCGACCACGGTGGACGCGCCGAAATTCGAATTCCTAAACGCGAAACGGGGCGGTCGGTTCGTGCGGGCGTCGCCCGAGACGCGGCTGTGGTGAGCCAAACAGAAAAAGGGCAAGCGACCCGCAGCGCGCCGCTGCGACCTCCTACCGCTGCTGCCTTCCGGCCCTGACGGGGTTCAGAGGGAGCTGGCCGTGCGGGACTTGCCCTTGATCGGTGCGGGGAATCCCCGCGAAATATCGGAATATATGCGACGGCATGAAACCCTGACGGTTCCGCTCGCGGGACACCACGCACCTGAAGATGCCGTCAAGCCCGCGGGCCAGGAATCACCAAGTCCGTAGGCCCGGCGGTCGTCGGTCCCGAACTGAACAATGCGGGACCCGTTCGGGCATCCGTTGGCAAAACCGCGGAGGCGTGCGGAAGAAGGATGGAGGAAAGGAACAGAGGCACAGAAATGGCAGCACGAGAGCTGGAGTGTTGCCCCGCTGAAAGTCGGCCCAGATGTCGATTTGGGCCGCTGAGGCAGGTTTTGCACCACTGAAGCAACAGTTCTTTCTCGGATTTAGGTTGCATATGTTTGTTCAGGCATCGGGACAATCTGCGACTTCGTTCTCAGTCCGGCACGTGTCGGAGAGCGTCGCGTCCAGGGGCATTTGCTGGCCATCGAGGCAAGGCAGTAGGCTCGGCAGTCAGGGTTTTTTGCGAAGGCGCGTCCCGTACTGGCAGCGGGCACCGCGGGGACTGGCTCGCCATCCTATTTGGCAAAAATGGCGGGACGCCCTGGTACGCGCTACGGCGAAGCAAAAGGCCAAATCCGAAGGCGAGGCGGCCCTTCGCGCCTGGCACCGCGGCCTGCGGGCGCGCATCGAGAGCGTCTTCTTGTCCCTCGAAGACCAGTTCCAGGTTGAAGAAACTCGGGCACGGTCGGTCTCTGGGGCGCGATGACGCGCGTAGTTGCGAAGCTGCTGTCCTACAGGGTCGGCTTTGTGGCCGATGAAGCAGTCGATCGGCTCGGCAACCAATTAGGTACCTTGATCCAGGTCAGCTACTGGGATTCTTGGAACC
>CAZMDV010000034.1:0-13983 GCA_964564875.1 uncultured Salinivenus sp. | reverse complement strand
GCCCTGTGTGCGGTCGGCAGAGACAATTTTTCGAACGTCTCCCCGTATTGAGAAACAGCCCTACTCCACCACCTCTACTGTGCTGGTATAAAACGCCACCCGGTCCTCAATCTCGGACGCCTCGTCGGACGGATTCGGGTAGTACCAAGCGACGTTCTCCACGCGGTTCCCGTTCTCAGCCAGATCGTAGTAGTGGGCCTTGCCCTTCCACGGGCAGGTAGTGCGGTGGTCGCTCTCCTCGAAGTAGTCCGTGTTCAGCGATTCAGGCGGAAAGTAGTGGTTGCCCTCGACGACGACTGTGTCGTCACTCTCGGCGAGAACGTTGTCGTTCCAGATGGCTTTCATGATGTACAACTGGGGTTGTGGCAAGGAAGTGAACGAAAGCTTCGGGTTTTCTCAGTCATAAGGACACCTTCTGACCGTACTGTTACTCGCCTGCGGTCTTCAGGTGCCTCCGAGTGTCAAGGTCGTTGCAGTTCGCCGTTCCCTTCCGTGATGCGCGACAGGCGTGGAGGGCGAGTGCACGGACTGGAAGCGCCTATACGTGTTCGGCGCGTGAGCGCTAGGTAGAGCGCCAGATAAGGGTTCATCATTCCTCACAGCACTCCTCCACCTCCAAGGTCAAACACTCCGCTCTCAGGTCGGTCGATCCCGGAGGCATTTGGGACGAGCGGGATCGCTAAAATCCCGGGACGGGAAAAGGGCCGTAACATTCGTCGATGAGGCCGGGACCTGTTGGCTTCCCAGCGCGGCCCGGACGTGGGCTCCTCGCGGAGAGACGCTGGTGCTCCGGGCAGCTCCAGCCTCCGCTCGACCAATACCGAGTGCCAAAATTCACCGTGCGTCTTTCTCCGTCCGAAACGTCCCCACCCCGGAGAGCGCTCGGTCACCGCGTTCCCAGCGCTTCCCCCCACCGACGTCCCCCACCGACGATTGTCGGTGCTATCTGCTCTTCGGTCTCCTCACGGGGACGTATTTCGTCCCTCGAAGGCTCCATCGGAGCTCCTGGGCAAGCGCGTAGAGGGGGCGGCGCTCGCCGACCGATCTTTGGCCTGATCGATTTCTGGGCTGGCAAAACGAATGCGGGAAGCTTGGAGAACAGGCCGAAGCTGGCCCCGCGGCCGGTCCGGCGCAGCACTACGGTCTGCGCACGTTCATCCCTCGGTGGTCGCAACTGTGGTCTCCTGGTCCTCGTGCAACGCCTGCCCGTGGGCACTTCCTTCGTCCGCGTCCCGAAGCCTCCGGTTCAGAATCGCACCGCTCTTTCCAATGCTCAGAATTGAGCCGGCACTACCAGGGCTCAAGATGCGCCCCACGCTTCCGATGCTGAGGATCGATCCAGCGCTGCCGATGCTCAGGGTCAAACCGCCACTTCTGATACTCAAAACGCTACCGAAGCATCCGACGCTGGAGGTGCTCAGAGCACTTCCTACGCTACGAACGGAGAGCCACGAAGACGTTTCTGACATTCCGTCATTCGTCCGTGCGCTTCCCGCCCCCGTCCTACGATCAGAGGACGCCGGGCCTCCATCGCTCGAGAAGGCGAACATACGATCCCCCTGGGGGTGGAGGGCGGAGTGGTGGGTGTCGAACGGGTCGCGCGGTCTGGTGAGGCGCTACGCGTCGAGGTCCTTCTCCTGAAGTAGCTCGTGGAACGCGTCCTCGTCGATCACCGGCACGCCGAGCTCCTCGGCGTCGTCCCGCTTCTGCCCGGCGCCGGGCCCGACCACCACGTAGTCGGTATTGCCGCTGACGCTGGAGGTAGCGTTCGCCCCGTGCTGCTCCACGAAGCGCTGCACCTCGCTGCGCGTCCAGTCGTCCAGGCTGCCGGTGAACACGAAAGTGAGGCCCTCCAGCGGTGCCTCGTCCTCCGCGTACGGATTGGTGAGCGCCAGGCCTGCGTCTCGAATTTCGTTGATCACCGCCCGGTTGTCGTCGTCCTCGAAGAATGCCACGATGCTGTGGGCGACCTCGGGGCCGATGTCGGGAATGTCCGTGAGGGCCTCCTCGTCGGTCTCCATGAGATCGTCCAAGGACGCAAAGTTTTGGGCGAGCAGCCGCGCCGTGGCCGACCCCACCAGGGGAATGCCAAGGGCATAGATGAATCGATCGAAGTCTTGCTCCAGGCTCGCCTCGATCTCGTCGAGCAGGTTCTGCGCCGACTTGTCCGCGTAGCGCTCCAGGGCGAGCAGGTCGTCCTTTTCAATTTCGTAGAGGTCCGAAATGCGCTCGATGAGGCCGGCGTCGATGAGCTGCTCGGCCCGTTTGTCGCCCAGCCCTTCGAGATCGGTCGCCTCGCGGGAGGCGTAGTGCTTCAGCCGCTCCCGGAGCTGGGCCGGGCACGTCATGCCCCCCGTGCAGAACGCCTGTTTCTTGTCGTCGCTCAGCACGACCTCGGATCCACACACCGGACACGCGTCCGGGAGGTGGTACGGCTCTTCGGAGCCGTCGCGCTCATCCTCGATCACCTTCACCACCTGCGGGATCACGTCCCCGGCCCGCTCGATGAGCACAGCGTCGCCGATTCGGATGTCCTTGCGGTCGATCTCGTTCTGATTGTGGAGCGAGGCGCGGGTCACCTCCACACCACCCACCTCCGCGGGCGCCAGCACCGCGACCGGCGTAATGCGCCCCGTCCGGCCCACCTGCACAAAGATGTCCTCGATTGTGGTGGTGGCGCGTCGCGGCGGAAACTTGTAGGCGATGGCCCAGCGCGGGTCGCGGTCGCGCACGCCGAGCGTCTCGTGCGCCGCGAAGTCGTTGACCTTAATGACGAGGCCGTCGATCTCGTAGGGCAGGTCGTCCCGCTGTTCAACTAGGTCCGCGTGGTGGGTCAGCGCCTCGTCGATGCCGTCGCACCGCCGGATGTGCTCCATGCACACCCGGAGGCCCCACTCGGGAAGGGCGTTCAGCACCCTGGCGTGGGTGTCGAAGTCACGCCCGTCGTCGGCAATCTCGTAGAAGTAGATCCGAAGAGGCCGTCGCGCGGTGATGTTCGAGTCGAGCTGGCGAAGCGAGCCCGCCGCGGCGTTGCGCGGGTTGGCGAAGGGTTCTTTGCCGTCCGCCTCGCGCCGCCGGTTGAACTCATTAAACTCGTCTTTCCGCATGTAGGCCTCGCCGCGCACGACGAGCCGCTCGGGCACGGGCCGCTCGTCGTCCCGGAGCCGGAGGGGGACGCCCTCGATGGTTTTGACATTGGCCGTAATTTCCTCGCCCGTCTCGCCGTCTCCGCGGGTGGCGGCCTGCGCGAGCTGCCCGTCCTCGTAGATCAGTTCTACGGCCAGCCCGTCGAATTTCGGCTCGGCGGTATACGTGACCGTCTCGCGGCCCAGTTCCTCGCGGCACGTCTCGTCGAAGTTGCGCACGTCGTCTTCCTCGTAGGCCGCTTTCAGGCTGAGCATGGGCGTGGGGTGTTCCGCCGTGCCCAACTCGTCGCGCACCGTGCCGCCCACCTGGTGGGTTGGGGAGTCGGGCATCTGGAGGGCAGGGTACTCGTCTTCGAGGGTCTGGAGCTGCCGAAAGAGGCGGTCGTATTCGGCATCGGAGACGACCGGGTCGTCGAGGACGTAGTACCGGTAGTTGTGGTACCGCAGGGCCTCGCGGAGTTGCTTGGCGGCGGCCGCCGCGGCGTCCTCCGAGTCAATGGCGTCCAGGTCGATGTTGGGCTTCGTGTCTACGTCGGGCATCAGTGTCTGGGGCTGAGGGAGAGGGTGAGTGGGGGACGCAGTACGAGGGTATGGGGAGGTGGCAAGAGAAAAAGAAAAAGAGGGCGCGAATGAAGATCGGTGCTCCGAATGTTGAGCCCGGAAACTGCGGGGCGTGGTGCGGGACGCGTGAATTCTCGTCGGTGCAGAGCAAACACCTCTCACACCACGCATCACGCGTTAACACCGATCAGGATTCGGCCGACCTACCGATGTATAAGAAAGCTCGTATGTATGAGAAAGCTCGTAAGCGAGTATTTGCATTCTTCCCCGGACTGGCTCGATCGTCGGAGGTGGGCGAACGGCCGACCGTGGACCGCCGTAAAGATTGCGTTTCTCTCTGCCGCCGCCCGTTGCTCGGCGAAGACATTCTGTGATCGCCGCGGGGAAGGACCGGCTCCAGACGCTTTTTTCATTATCATTGTACCTCTGGGTCCCGACACCCGCCATCGAAGAGAGGGCAAAGGCCTTGGCAGGGAGGCTCTCGCTGGTCTCTACGCCGGCCGGGATCCCATCTCCAGACTTTCCGTTTCGCTGATCGCTCTCGCTCTCTAGCGCCCGCCGAGCACTGAAGTCTCACTTGTCATGCGCACCGTCGTTGCTGTACTCGTGCTGGTCGGATTCCTCGTGGGGAAGGCGTCTCCGAGTCACGGCCAGGGGAGCCTCCAGTACGGGATCACCCTGGGAGGCAATCGGGTGACCATGCAGATTTCCGGCGCCGACCCAGAAAGCTACTTCACATTTGCCGGAGGATTTGTGCTACGACAGCCCCTCTATGGGCCGGTTTCGGTCCAGTCCGAGCTGCTGCTGAATCAGAAAGGCGTGGAGATCGCCGCTGAAAACGGGAGATCCATCGAGTATGGCGCGGGATACCTCGAGCTCCCGCTTCTCCTTCACCTGAAAGCGCCCTCCGTACAGGCAGTCACCCTCTACGGGGAGGCGGGGGGCTTCGGGGCCGTCAAGCTCTTCGAACGCCAGACACCCGGAGAAAACACCAACGTCTCCCTCGACACGGGCACCTCGTTCTTTCGCCAAACCAATGCTGGCGTCGTGGCCGGGGCAGGGGTCACCCTGCCGATTCAGGATCAGCGATTCAACCTTGTCATGCGCCGGGCCTGGGGACTGACGGACGTAGCGCAGGACGTGGCAGATCAGCCCTTTCCCGACGCTGCATTTCCGGCCGACGGGGAGACCCGGACGTGGTCGCTCCTGCTTCGTCTCGGCTTTTAGCCGTGAACTCCTTTCGCATGGACGGCCGTCATTCCCGCAACATGATTGTGCGCCCCAACGTAGGCCCGTGATGGATTTTGATCTGGGTCAATAACGGAAACATCCAGTCTGGAAGGGCGGCCTCCCACCCGAGACGAAGATGCGCCGGGATTTTCGGTCCCTCCGTCTCGTTTGCAAAACGGCAGTCGATCTCTTTCCTTGAACCAATCTCGCCCCGCCCAGATTGGTGGTGTACACCGAGTCAATTCCCTGGGCGACGCGCAGCGCCTCTCTGTGACGACGCATCGAGTCTATGTATCTCAGTAAACTCGAACTACAGGGCTTCAAGAGCTTTGCCGACGCCACCACGCTCACGTTCGACCCCGGCGTGACGACAATCGTCGGCCCGAACGGGTGTGGAAAGTCGAACATCGTCGACGCCATTCGCTGGGTCATTGGGGAGCAGCGGCCCACGGTACTCCGGTCCGAGAAGATGGAGAACCTCATCTTTAACGGCACGACCGACCGGCGCCCGTTGGGGATGGCCGAAGTGGAGCTAACCATCGAAAACACCGACGGGGTGCTGCCGACCGAATATTCGGAGATCACCATTGGTCGCCGGCTGTTTCGGGACGGGACCTCCGAGTACCTGATGAACGGGACCACGTGCCGCCTCAAGGACATCACCGATCTGTTCATGGACACGGGCATGGCGGCCGACGCCTACTCAGTGATCGAGCTGAAGATGGTCGACGAGCTCGTGTCCGGCTCCACCGAGGACCGCCGTCGCATGTTTGAGGAGGCGGCCGGCATCACGCGCTACAAGATGCGCCGGCGCCAGGCCCTCCGCAAGCTCGACAGCACGCAGTCCGACCTGGAGCGCATCCGCGACCTGACCGACGAGGTAAGCACGCAGGTGGAGCGCCTGGAGCGGCAGGCCGAGAAGGCTCAGCGGTACCGGGAGGCGGAGGCGGAGCTGCGGCGCCTGGAGCTGCTGCTGGCCCAGGTCGAGTACAACCGGCTCGTGGAGCGGGAGTCGGGGCTGGAGGCGAAGGAGGAGGAGCACGCCGAGCGGGCCGAAGCCCTGGAAGGCGACGAGCGGGCGACGGAGGCCCGGCTGGAAGAATTGCGCGAGACGCTGGAGGCCCGTGAGGCCACCCTCCAGCAGCGACGCGAGGCCTTGCAGGAGCACCGGGCCCGCGTACGGGAGTTGGAGGCGGAGCAGCGGCTGCAGCGCGAGCGCCTCACTCGCGCCCGCACCGACCGGGACGAGGCCCGGCAGGCCCAGCAGCAGGCCCGCGAGCGGCGCGACGCCCTGACTAACGAGGTGCAGCGCCTGGAAAGTGCGCTGGAGCAGGCGCGACCCGCGCTCGACGACGCGGAGTCCACACTGGAAAAGAACCGCGAGGAGCGGGACGAGGCGAAGGCCGCCGCAAACGAGCTGCGGAAGAAAGTCCGGCAGCTCCGTCAGGACGCCGAGGCGGCCGAGGAGACGTACGCCGAACGGACCCGAGAGCTCGACCGGCTCACGAACCGTCAGGAGTTGCTGAAGGAGGAAAAGGGCCGCGCGCAGAAACAGCTCGACGATCTGGCGGAGAAGGCCCAGGGGCTCGACGATCGCATCGACGCGGCGGACGCCGAGCGCACTGCCGCCGCGCAGGCGCTGAAAGAGGCCCGGACGGCCCTGGACGAGGCGGAGGCCGAGCGGGCCGAGCGCGAGCAGGCCCTGGAGGCGGCGAATGAGAAGCTGCGAGAGCTGGAGCGACAGCGTGACGCGGCCGCCGCGGAGGTGGGGCTCCTGGAAGGGCTCGTGGCGAGCTACGACGAGCTTTCGGACGCCGTTCAGTTTTTGGCCCAGGAAGACCTCTTCGACGACCTCTACACGGTGGCCGACGTGCTCGGCTGTGACGACGATGTCCGCGTGGCCCTCGACGCGGCCCTGGGCGACCTCGCCTCCTGCGTCGTGGTGCCCACCGCCGCGGACGCTCAGGCCGCCATTTCTCGCCTGCGCGAGTCCGAGAAGGGGCAAACGTCCTTCATCGTGCTCGAGCGCCTCCCCGACGAGGTCCCGAGCGCCCCTCCGCCCGACGGAGCCATGTCGCTCCGCGAGGCGGTCCGCACGGCGGATCCCGACTACGAGCCGCTGGCCGACGTGCTGCTGCACGACTGCTACCTCGTCGACACGCTCGATGACGCGGAGGTGCTTGCGGAACAGCCCCAGGAGCAGTCCCGATCACTGCGCCTCTTCGCCCGCACCGGCGAGTGGGTCGATGCCCGCGGGGTGCTCCGGGGCGGAAGTCAAAAGGACGACGTGTCCCCCGCCGCCAGCCGGCTGGGGCGCCGCGAGCAGTTGGAGCGGGCGCGCGAGCGGCGGGCTGAGCTCCAGGACGCCTGCGCGGCACAGGAACAGGAGGTCGCGGACGCCCGGGCGGCGCTCGACGAGATCGATGTCGCGGCTCGTGAGTCGGCGGTGGAGGAGGCGGAGGCGGATCTCGCCGACGCCGAGCAGCGGCTGGAGCGGCTCCGCTACGAGCGCGAGTCGGTGGACGAGCGCCGCACGGAGCTCCAGGGGCGCCTCGACGAGATCGAGGAGGAGCTTGCCGAGCACGGGGGCCGCGTCGACGCGCTCCGAGAGGAGGCCGAAGTGGCTGAGGAGCGAATGACGACGCTCCGCCGGGAGCGGGCCGAGGCCGAGGAGGCCCTCGAGACGGCCGAGGAGCGCGAACGGGAGGCCGTGGAGGCCTTCAGCGACGCGCAGGTAGTGGCCGTGGAGGCGCAGAATCGCGTCGAAAATCTGGAGCAAGACCTCCAGCGTGCCCGGGAGCGGATCGACGAGATTGATCGCCGGACCGGCGAGCGAAAAGCGAAGATCGAGGCGCTCGAGTCAGACATCGAAGAGGCCCTGGACAAACAAACCGAGCTCGACGAGAAGATTGAATCCGTCCGCGACGAGCGTGAGACTCGCGACCAGTCCGTGGAGGAGGCGGAGGTGGCCCTGCAGGAGACGAAGTCCGAGATCGACGACGTCGAGACGCGTCTTCGGACCACCCGGCGAGAGCGGGAGGAAGCCCTCGAACAGAAAAACGAGGCCGCCGTGGCGCTGGCGGAGGTCGAGACGCGCACCCGGGACCTCCTCGACAGCATTGAGGCGGATTATGACCGCGACCTCGCGGCGGATCCCGTGTCGGTCCCCGACGACTTCGACGAGGCCGAAGCGCAGTCCGAGGTGAAGAGCCTCCGGGGAACCATCAACGCGCTCGGCGACGTCAATCCCCTCGCACTGGAGGAGTACGAAGAGGAGAAAGAGCGGCTCGACTTTCTCCAAGAGCAGAAGACGGACCTGGAGGAGGCCGAGGACACGCTCCTCGACACGATCCAGGAGCTCAACGCGAAGGCCTCCAAGCGCTTCATGGAGACGTTCGAGGAGATCAAGGAAAGCTTCGGCGACATCTTCAGCGAGCTCTTCGGCGGCGACGCGTCGGCGGAACTCCGGCTCGAGGACCCGGACGACCCCATCGACTCGGCCATCGAAATCATCGCCAAGCCGCGCGGCAAGCGGCCCGTCACGCTCGATCAGCTCTCCAGCGGCGAAAAAGCACTTACGGCCACGGCCCTCCTCTTTGCCATCTACCTCGTCAAGCCCAGCCCCTTCTGCGTGCTCGACGAGGTGGACGCCCCCCTCGACGACGCCAACGTGGAGCGGTTTATGAACCTCGTCCGCCGCTTCGAGGACGACACGCAGTTCATCCTCGTCACTCACAACCAGCGCACGATGAACCTGTCGGACCGCATGTACGGGGTGACGATGGAGGAGCAGGGCGTGTCGAAGCTGGTGGGGGTCGAGTTCAACGAGGCCCTGGAGGTGGCGGAGTAAGTAGCGGTCCTCGTCGGTGCAGACAGTGACGTAGGAGACACGCGCGGTAGAGTCAGTGCACTTCGGGTACCAACCGAGATGTTTCCATGGACGTGGTCTCTCTCGACTCGCTCTTCGCACTCGCCGACACGCGGATCGGGGCCGTGCTCGTTCTCCTCGGGGCTACCGTCCTCGGGGGGCTCATCTACGCTGGTCTGCATCGTTTCCTTCGCGCCGTCACGCGAGAGACCGAGTGGCGGTTGCCGCTGCGGGGGGCCTTTCTCCGGCGCATCCGGTGGCCCCTGCGCATTCTGGTGCCTGTGCTGTGCGTCTACGCCGCCCTTCCGACCGTCCGAGCGTCGATGACCGACTCCGTGGCGCTCGTTCTCGATAGCGGATTGCGCATCCTGGTCATTGTCGGGGTGGCCTGGGGACTGGTGGCAATCCTCTATGCCGTGGAAGAAGCCGTCTCGGAGCGCTACAAAACGGACGTTCCGGACAATCTGGAGGCCCGGAAAATTGTCACGCAGACCCGCATCCTGCGCCGGATTGCCGCGACGGCCATCATCGTCATCGCGGCCGGGGTTGTGCTTATGCAGTACGAGCCGTTCCGTGAACTCGGCACCGGCCTTCTGGCCTCGGCGGGCATCGTAGGCATCGTCGTGGGCGTCGCGGCCCAGCGCACCCTCGGGGACCTCATCGCGGGCATCCAGATTGCGCTCACGCAGCCCATCCGGGTCGACGACGTGGTCATCGTCGAGGGCGAGTTCGGGTGGGTCGAGGAGATTACGCTCACCTATGTCGTGGTGCGCGTATGGGACCGGCGGCGCATCGTCTTGCCCATCACCCACTTCGTCGAAAAGCCGTTCCAGAACTGGACGCGCACCTCATCGGACCTCATCGGGACGGTCTTTCTCTACCTCGACTATTCGGTGCCGGTTCAGGACCTGCGCGAGGAGCTCCAGCGCATCGTCGAGGCCTCGGAGCACTGGGACGGCGACGTCGCGGGGCTGCAGGTGACAGAGACGTCAGAACGGACCGTCACTCTCCGAGCCATCGCGAGTGCCAAGGATGCCCCGACGCTCTGGAACCTGCGCTGCGAGATCCGCGAGAAGCTCGTGGCGTATGTCCGCGAGCACTACCCCGAGGCCCTCCCCACCCTCCGTGCCCGCCTCGGGGCCCCGGGGACAGACACACCGTCGCCGGCGGACTGGTGACCATCCTGGCATCCCATCCGGTCCGTTCGGGGACTAATGATTCATCGTGAGAACGGCCCGAAAGCGGACATCGTTGTTGATCATGCGCTCGTAGGCCGTCTCGACGTCTGCAAGCGGGAAGGTCTCGATGGTCGGGTGCGTCTCGGACTGTGCGCTGAACGCGAGGGTGTCCTCCGAGTCGTCTGCGTCCCCACTCGGCCATCCCGACACGGACCTCCGGCCCTGAACGAGGGCCATCGGAGACACCTCCACGGCCTCGCCCGTGGCGGCCACGATAACCAAGTCGCCATCGCGGCCCAGCCCTCCAACGACAGAGGTAATGGCGTCCGCGTGGGGCGCGGTGGCCAGAATGAGATCCGCCCCGCCCAGGTCCTGGAGCGCCTCGGTGGCGTCGGTGGCCGAGGCGTCGATGAAGTGCTGAGCCCCAAGGTCGAGCGCGAGGTCCTCCTTGTCGGGGCTCGTCGAGAGCGCCGCGACCGACATGCCCATCTCCGCGGCGTACTGTACGGCCAAGTGGCCCAGTCCGCCGATGCCCTGCACGGCGACGAGGTCCCCCGGCTGCAGGTCCTGGTTGCGGAGGGCGTTAAAAGTCGTAATGCCGGCACAAAGCAGCGGGGCGGCCTCCTCGGCGGACAGGTCCGCCGGCATCTTGGCAACCGCCTCGGCCGGGGCGGTCATGTACTCGGCGTACCCCCCGTTGAAGTGAATGCCGGTGACCTTCGCGTTTTCGCAGTTGACGAAGTCGCCGGACCGGCAAGGGGCGCAGGTGAAGCAGTGCCCGCCGTGCCAGCCGACCCCAATGCGGTCCCCCGCCGACCACTGGGTCACGTTCTCCCCGACCGCGTCGACGACGCCCGCCACCTCGTGGCCGGGGACACGGGGATAGTCGATGCCGGGAAAGGTGCCCTCTTTCACGAAGGCGTCGCTGTGACAGATGCCACAGGCCTTCACCCGAATGCGCACCTCCGAGCGATCGGGGTCGGGGACGGGAAGGTCGACGAGCTCAAAGGAGGCACCGGCGTCCGGAACGCGGGCGGCTTGCATGGTGGACATGGAGCGGGAGGAGTTGGAATGAGTTAAACCGAAGAGGCATGGCCGAGCGACCATGCGGACCTTGAGTTGCGATCCGCGGGCTGTTTTCGAGGCGGCGGACTGCAGCTCCCGAGTCCGTTCCTCCGTAATGGCGCGGCCTGTCGCTGCTGCGCCGAGCCGGCTGCCCATCGCAACTTGAGATCCATGCGCAGGGAAATACCTGGCACTGTCTACGGCGTTTCCGGCCAGGAGTAGGATCTTTGTGGAAGGGCGACGAAACTCCTGCACCCGGTCCGGATGTGGCCGCAGATGAGGGCTCCATGAGGGCGGGCGCGTCGCCCCCGAGAGGGCTGCGGGGGACACTGCACCATTCGCCGCTCCGGTCCGCGCGGATGCCTGGTGAACGTTCCCGGAGTGCTAATTGCGCTCGCCGGAGGGCGGACTTCGGTCCTCGTACGGCGGGCGCTCGGGCTGGACCGGCGTGTAATCCTCCAGGGCCTGGTTCATCTCCTGAATGGCGCGCTGAAGCTGGGGATCTTCGCCCCGAGCGAGGGGCTGGGGCGTATTCTCAACGCGGATGTCGGGCGTCACGCCGCGGCCCTCCGGAAACCACTGCTCGTCCGGGCCATACTGGCGGAACGTCGGCACCGTGACGATGCCCCCGTCCACGAGCGACGGCACGCCCGAGATGCCGATGAGCCCGCCCCAGGTGCGCGTGCCGATGAGGGGGCCACGGTCGGCCCGATCGAAGAAGGTCGGGAACGCGTCGCCACCAGAGCCGCTCCAGCCGTTGATGAGCATCGTCTGGGGACCAAAGTGGGCAACCGGCGGCCACTGCCAGTCCGTGCCATGACGCACGGCGTAGAACGCCTTCGCGGGGCGGTTCAGCAGCTCCACGAAACGGTCCGGAATCTGACCGCCGCTGTTGAAACGCTCGTCGATGATGAGCGCCTTCTTCTCGAACTGAGCCCGGAACTGGCGCACGAGCTCCGTCTGCCCGTCAAAGCCCGTATTCGGCACGTAGACGTATCCGACCTCTCCATCGGTCGCCTCCGCCACGCGCTCCCGCTTCTGGTTGATCCAGTCGAGGTAGCGGAGGCGGTCGTCGCTCCGCATTGTCTCGACGAGCACGGTGCGCGCTCCGTCCATCGTCGGCTCGTCGCTGACGGTGAGCTCGACGGTCTCGCCGGCCAGTCCCTCCAGCGTGGCCCACGGGTCCGTGTCGGTGTCCATGGGCGTCCCGTTCACGGCCAGCACGTAGTCCCCTTCGCTCACGTCGACGCCCGGGCGCTGTAGGGGAGACCGCGTCTCGGTGTCCCACGGCGCCCCCTCGATGATGTCTGCGATCCGGTACGCGCCGCTCTCCAGCGTCCAGTTGACGCCCAGGAGCCCCACGCCCCGCCGCTCCGGCGTTTCCGTATCGCCCCCACCACGGTAGGTGTGCGAGGCATCGAGCTCCGCGATGAGCTGGCCGATGATGAAGTTGACGTCACTCCGGGCGGCAGCGTCGTCGATGAGCGCGCCGTAGCGCTCGCGCATCTGGTCCCAGTCCACCCCGTGCATGTTCGGATCGTAGAAGTAGTCGCGCTGGAGGCGCCACACGTCGCTGAAGATTTGCTCCCATTCGGCGCGAGGATCAAGTGCCATCGTCATCTCGCTGGTCTTCAGGGGCGAGTCCATTTTTTGCTTCGGCGCGACGTCCACAATCGCGTACCGGCCCTGGTTCGAGACAAGCAGCTTCTTGTCGTTGGCCGAGAGGCGGAACGCGTCGGCGTCGCCGAGGATGGTCTTTTCCTCCCGCTCCTCCAGGTCGAAGTACACGATGGGGGCCTGCTCCTCGCCGGAGCCGGAGCGCGGGGCGCGGTGGTAGATGACCTTGCCCGAGGCCGCAGCGAGACGGGGATAGTTGCCGGCCTCCGGCGGAAGGACCACCATGCGCTGCTCGAACCCGTCGAGGTCGATCGCAATGGGTTCGTCTTCGTTCTCGTCGTTCCCGTTGCCGGAGCCGTCGCCCTCCTCCCTGTCCATCTCCTCGTCGTTGCGCGGGGAGAGCGGCGAGTCGACATCATCGCGCAGAGGGACGGCCGCGATCTTGGTCATGTTGGGGTACACGAACGTGTTGTCGACGCCGCTGTAGACCGGTTCGTGGTGCCGGTCGGTAGTCAGGAAAAGGTAATTGCCGTCCGGCCCGAAGGCCGGCCTCGTGTCGTTGTAGAAGTCGGAGGTAACCTGATGGCGCTCGCCGGTCTGAGTGTCGTAGAGAAAGACAGCGTTGTGCCGGTTCTGGAGGCCGCGGCTGTAGGCGAGCCAGCGTCCATTGGGCGACCAGCTCGCTTTGAAGTTGCTGAGGTTGCCGTGGTACATCCACTGCCCTTCATCAACGGTTGTGACCTCCCCGGCCTCGACGTTGGCGATCTGAATCTGCATTGCCTGGTCGATGAAGGCGACACGCTCGCTGTTTGGGCCCCAGTACGGCGTGTATCGGAAGCCGGAGCCAAGAGAAGTGATCGTGGACGCCTCCCCGCTGCCGTCGGCAGGCTCGGCGACGAGGTTGTACTCGCCAGAAGCATCGCTAAAATAGGCGATGCTGTCTCCGTCCGGCGCCCACGCCGGATGCCGCTCGGCCACCCCCGAGGTGCGCGTGAGTTGCCGGATGGGGCCGTGCTCGGCGGGCGCGGTGTACACGTTGCCGCGGGCCTGAAAGACCGCACGCTTGCCAGAGGGAGAGACGTGCATGTGCTGAATCTGATCGCCGACCTCCACGGTCTTCGGCTTCACGGCTCTGCGGTCGGTGATCACGTCGACGTCTACTTCCTGTAGCTCCTCCGTCTCCAGGGCCATCCGGTAGAGCTGTCCCCCCGCCTCGAAGACGAGGTCCGACGGCCCAATGGCCGGGAAGTGCACGTCGAAGTTCGAGAACTCGGTCACCTGCCGCTTCTCGCCCGTCTGCAGGTCGTGCGCCCAGATG
>CAZMDV010000033.1:0-13984 GCA_964564875.1 uncultured Salinivenus sp. | reverse complement strand
CTCTTCGGTCGCTTGGTAGCTCCCTCAGAATGACGAGTCCCTCGCGCCCCCCAAAAGGACCTCTTGAACGTGCACGAAGCACAGGCCAACGTTATCCACAGTCTTACCTCCCAGATCGAAAGCGCTCTGAATATCCGATGAGCGCCGATCCGAACCTGTGAAGACAGAGCCCTCCGTCATGCGGAAACTGTACGTCGTGGTTTTTGCTGAGCAAACACGGAATCGGTTAGGTCTTAGCACAAAGCAACGATCCGCGATGGGTTTAGTTAGCACTCTTTTTCTCGCGGCCTCACTGGCGACACTCACGATTTACCTCCGGCGTGTCTCAAGCCATGGCCATGCCTTATCGTCGTAGCGATGGTTTAGGGAGCCCCCGTCCTGTCTGTGGTTCCGGAACGGCGTCTCTTCACCGAGGATCGAGAGAATGAGGTCGCCCTGGAAAGTTCACGCGGGAGGGTCGGGCGCCCCGCACAGGTGGAATGCTGGCTCCGAGGTCATTTGAAAATAATCCTCCGAGATAGCAGTGAGCTGGCTGGTGGTGATAACAGGCGCGACGGAGCTGAAATTTATGCCCATATTCCCCAAGTGGGCTTTTCAGAAAACCGTACTCAGTCAGGTATTTTCAATAGTGCCGAACGGAATCAAGCATCTCACCCTTTCGCCTTGTGGCCAGGACAGATCAGACAGATCATCGGTGTGGCTGTGGAGGTGTATCGGGGGATGCGGACCGAGCATCCCAGCGTTGGCATCTCTTGCGGCACTTCTGCTCGGTCTTCTCGACTCATTTTTTACATAGGCTGAGGAGCGCAATGGACCGATTCATCTCCCGGTTGGCACCGCCGATGCACATTTTCCTGCGAAGCGGAGCGGTTGCTGTGCTGGTGATGGGAATGGTCACTTATGGAGCGCGTGCCCAGCTCCTTCAAACTCAACTGCCGCACCTGCATAACGAGGCTGCCGGTACGGGAGTTGCGGGAGGAGAGATCGTGGGAAAAGTGGATAGAGAAGCGGGACCGAGCCCAGCCATTGCCTCCGCAATTCCGACGGCGTATGGCGCGGAGTTCGGCGACCTGTTTGGGGGAGTGGCGTATCAGCGCTACCTCGGACCCTCAATTCCTGAGCGGAACGATGGTGCGATATTCTTCGGCGTAGGGGCCGGAGATGCACGCGAAACTGTCGGTATCGAGATTACACACGCGACGTACAACCTGGTGGGACAACCTCTCTCGGATGGCAGCCTAAGCCTCAAGGTCCATCGTCGGCTCTACAAAGGGCTCGCCATTGCCGCAGGAGTGGAAAACGCAGTCCGGTACGGCGACTTGGCCGCCACGAGCGCTTACGTAGTGGTGAGCCAGACCGTCCAGATTGACAACGAGCTTTTGACTGGGGCATCGGCAACGGTCGGGGTGGGGAACGGGCGGTTCAATACAATGAGCAATCTCTCGGAGGGGGCGAACCAGGCCGGACTGTTTGGGGGACTGAGCGCCCAGCTAATGGATCGCGCAAGCGTGCTGGGCACGTGGTATGGACAGGACCTGAATCTTGGGCTATCTGTCGTCGTACCAGGGCCACTCCCGATAACGCTTACGCCAGTTTGGGTCAGCGTACTCGACAGGCACGTCTCCGGAAAACGTTTCGCTCTGAGCATCGGGACGAGCTACCGGTTTCGTTGAGATTCCTCTACGTTTGTTTCCTGCGCTGAAAAGGTCCCCCTGTCCCTTTGCCAGCAGACCGCCTCCGCTCTGAACGCCCGGCTCGCAGGAACAGGCAGGCGTTCGGCCCCGGCGAAAACTGGGTCGGAGGGGTGGAGACCGAAGCCGCAGAGGGCATGTAGGGAACGGCTGGTCCAGGGCACAAGGTGCCCATCAGTCTTTACGTGCACGCCGGTGGCCCGGCACTGAAAATCAACTCGCTTCGTCCGATCGAAAGGGGAGCCAGCCGGGGAGCACGCCAGCAACTGACCGGAGAACAGGGCTGATGTCGGCGGACATCGCGGCGGGGGATGCATTCCCTATCGCCAGGTATCAGGTCCGCTCAGCCTTTCGACCCGCTCCGCTTCTGTCATGAACAGCGATCACGTACAGTCCTACAGTTCCCGTCTCGTGGCTCTGGGAATCCTGTTGTTTTTTCAACCAGCCCCTACGGCGGGACAGACGCCCCAGTCAACGGTCCTCGCGTCCATGGGCCATCCGAGCAGCATCAACCTCTCGGCGGGCACTCCTCGCGTGGTCCCCGGCCCGACGGGCGGAAACGTCTTGCAGTTCGAGGGACGCTTCACCGGAACGATCGACCTGGAGGAGCGCGGCATCGAGATCGACCAGTACGACCTCATCACCCTGCGGGTGAAGGCGGACCGCGCCGCTTTTCTGAGGGTGTCGCTCGACCACTACCCCTGGTCGGACAAACAAGCCCGGTGGTACGTGCTCGACGGCATGCGCGGCCCCGTGGGCTGGCGAACGATCTGGATCGATCTCCGACGCCCAGAGGAAGGCCGCTTCAAGGAGGCAGCACGCTCCCAACTGACGCTCCACGTCAGCGGGTTCCACAAAGACACGGGGCGGTCCATCCAGGGGCAGGACCGGACGATGATGCTGGGCGAGGTCCGGGCCGTCGAGAAGGCAGTCGATCTTGACTGGGATCAGCGCCGCGTCTCGCACGCGTGGAAACCGGGCGCCGGTCTCACCCAAACCTATCCCTTGACCGTCACGAACCGGCTGGATCGGCCCGTGACGGCCGAGGTCTCGCTCGTCCCGGTTCAGACGCGGTACGCGTCGGCCACTCTCTCACGAGAACAGGTAGAACTGGCACCCCACGAGCAGACCACGGTGCAGGCGACCGTCCGGCTGCCCGCTGAGGCCGCCGAACAGGCACAGCCGCTGTACGCGGAGCGGTTCGAAGCGCGGGCCCGGGCGGTCGGAATTCCCCACTCGACAGTCACAATCTTGCGGTCCGCCGACCCCATTCATTTAACCGCCACCGTGCCGCCCCCCGACAGTACGCTGGACTTCCCTCTCTTCCCCACCCCAAGCACGCTTCCGGAGCCCATTGCCCGGTTCGACTCGTCGCTCGCACGAAAATGGGCCACGATTGCGCCTCCTGCCGAACTGATCGCACAGGCGAAAGAACACGGCATCTCAAACTCTGCGGCGTCCGGCGATGACCGGCGGTACCTGAAAGCGCTCATCGCGTCGGCGTACCTGTACGACTTCACCGGCGAGGCGTCCTACCTCAAGACCGCCTCTACTCTGTTGGGGGCACTTCCCGAGATCTGGGCGACCTTCTATGAGAAATGGGCGCGCCAGGACGCGCGTCTCATCTCCTCCGGGATCATCGTCCGCCGGGGGGAGCAATCGCACTTCACGCTCCGGCTCGGGTGGCGCCTGATGGGGACGCAACGCTCGCCCTACCAGTACAGCTACGACCACAACGCACGAGGAGGGAGCATGAGTGCGCTGTTTTACGCCTTCGACATGCTTGCGCCCGACCTTGATCCCGGACTGCGTCAGCGGATCATCCGCGAGTTTATCGTTCCGGCGGGCATCCAGTGCCGGAACCACTATATCGGCGACGGCAACCAGCAGGCGACGGTGAATGCCGTGGCCCTGTACGCCGGGCTGGTGGGGCGAAATTGGCCGCTCGTTTCGTTCGCCTACTCGTCCGAGCATGGGATTCCCGGCATCCTCGAGTGGACCTTCACCGACGACGGCGCTCACATTCGCGACGGGTATCAGACCTACACGTTACGCCCCGTGTTCTGGCTGGCAGAGTTGCTTCGGGGACGCGGGAAAAACATCTACGACGTCTACCGCGACCGACTGCGCAAGGCAGTTAGCCATCCCAAGTTTCACGACGAGTACTTTTGGGACTTCGTCCAGAACCATCACACGTCGCCCGCAGAAAAACTCCCCGCCCCATCTGGCCTGTCGGTTCACACCTCCACTTCGGCAACAGTGCGGCTGGAATGGACCGACCCCGCGACGAACGAAGTGGGCTTCAAGATTGAGCGGAGCCGGTCTCCGGACTCTGGATTTGAACCGGTCGCCACCATGACGCAGTACGTTCCGCGATACGTTGGCTCTTGCCCGTCATCAGGGGACACGTATTACTACCGCGTGCGGGCTTGCAACTACGCCAGCGGGACGTCGGCTCCCTCAAGTGCAGTTGCGGTCGCGTGTGATCGTTCCGACAAGAAGTAGTCCTCCCTGACTGAATACCGGCACGGGGCCACAAATGCGGGTCGTTTTCAGCGGCGTTGCAGTGCGCTCCCTCGTCGTTGACGTACCGCTCTTCGGCGCTGCAATGCTCGTAGACGGCTCCTAGAAGCCGGGAGCCGCTTTGCGTGTCGGGATGGCGGGCATTGCGCGTCCAGCAAGCGCGCCTCATGGATAACGATATGAAGTTGTATTCGTAGAGAACACCAGCATAGAAGCGCGCGGCGAGTCGATCAAAGGCCGAACGGACCGCTGCGCGAATGCAACAGTGCGTCGGGAACGCACTGTCGACACCGAGCGTGTGTTATCCTCTCTAGTGCTGCACCGATCTCCTGCTTCTGTGCCTATGCGAATTGCGCTTGCCCAGATCAACCCCACCATCGGCGACCTGGAGGGCAACCGGGAGAAAATCCTCGAAGACGCCCGTCGCGCCCGAGATCGCGGGGCCAACCTCGTCGTCTTCCCCGAACTCAGCGTAACGGGGTACCCGCCGGAGGACCTGCTCGAAAACCCCTTTTTCCGGAAGGCCACCCGGCGGACCATCAACCACATCGCGCAGCACGTGCCGCCGGACCTCGGGGTCATCATCGGCGCGCCTGTGCCGAACCCCGGCGCGTACGGCAAGCCGCTCCACAACGCCGCACTTCTCCTTGAGAACGGGGATGTGCAGGATCGCGTGTATAAGACCTTGCTCCCCACCTACGACATCTTCGACGAGGACCGCTACTTCGAGCCCGCCGAGTCGCGCAGCATCGTCGAGTGGCGTGGGGTCCGGCTCGGGCTTCACGTCTGCGAGGATATGTGGAACGTGCACCACCCGGAGGGCTACCAGAACGGCCATCGCTACGAGTGCGATCCGGTCGCCGAGTTGGGGGCGCACGACCCGGACCTCTTCATCAACATCAGCGCCTCGCCGTTTTCGATCGGCAAGCACGCGGTGCGCAACGACCTCGTGGAGCACATTTGTCGCCGCCACGAACGGCCGTTCCTGCTCTGCAATCAGGTCGGTGCCAATACCGAAATCATCTACGACGGCGACAGTCGGGTCCACGCCGCCGACGGCACCCAGGTGGCGTGCGCCGCCTCCTTCGAGGAGGATCTGATCGTCTGGGACACCGAGGCGCCCACGGAGGCCTGCACGCCTGACCGCGACCCGGTGGCTGACCTGCACGACGCCCTCATCCTCGGCATCCGCGACTACTACGAGAAGACCGGCGTCTTCGAGAAGGCCATTATGGGCCTCTCGGGCGGCATCGACTCGGCGGTCACCTGCGCGCTAGCCACCGCCGCCCTGGGGCCGGAAAACATCGTCGGCGTGACCATGCCCTCCGAGATCTCCTCGGAAGGGTCGGTCACCGACTCGGAACGGCTCGCCGACAACCTGGGCATCGAGTTCAAGGAGATTCCCATCGAGCCGGCGGTCGACGCGTTCGACGAGATGTTGGTTGAGGAGTTTGCGGGGACCGAGCCGGGGGTAGCGGAGGAGAACATTCAGTCCCGGGCCCGGGGCGTGACGCTCATGGCCCTCTCCAACAAGTTCGACCACCTACTGCTGTCGACGGGCAACAAGAGCGAGATGGCCGTCGGCTACGTCACGCTCTACGGCGACACGAACGGCGGCGTGGCCGTGCTGAGCGACGTGCTCAAGACGCGCGTCTACGAACTGGCCCGTCACATCAACGAGCGTGCCGGAGACGAGGTGATTCCGCAGAACACGATCGACAAGCCGCCGTCCGCTGAGCTCCGCGAGGGGCAGAAAGACACCGACACGCTGCCCCCTTACGACGTGCTCGACGCCATTCTTAGGCGCTACATCGAGCAGAAGAAGGAACTGGGCACCATCGTGACTGAGACGGGCCTCGACGAGGGCCTCGTGCGCGACGTGCTGCGGCAGGTCGATCAGAACGAATACAAGCGTCGCCAGGCCCCGCCTGGCCTTCGCGTCACGGAGAAAGCCTTCGGCATCGGCCGGCGCATTCCCATCGTCATGGAGTGGGACCGGGAGGCCGGGGAGGCCCTCGCCGCCGAAGAACCGGTGTCGGAGCCGTAATTTCCCCGCGCCGGGTCCCGATTTCCGTGTGGGGACCGCCGCCACGGCCCCGCACGGCCCTCCGCTCTCAATCCTCTCTACCCCTGAACGATGCGCGTCTTCTGGATTTCCGGGGCCGTCGTGCTCCTCGACCAGGTCACCAAATCGGTGGTCCTGCAATTCATGTACCGCGAGCAGTCCATCCCGCTCCTCGGCGACTGGCTGCGGTTCACCTTCACAGAGAACCCGGGGATGGCCTTCGGCCTCACGATCGGACCTCCGGGAACCGTGACGGTCCTCTCGCTCGTGGCGACCGTCCTCGTGTCCGTGTATGTCTATCGGGTGCGGGACGACTATGCCCCCTATCGCTGGAGTCTCGCCCTCATCCTCGGCGGGGCCCTCGGCAACATCATCGACCGCGTCTTCTACGGCATCCTTCTCGACTATGGCACCTGGTTTACCGGCCGCGTCGTCGATTTCATCCACGTGAGCCTCTGGCAGGGCTTCATTCCCCCGAACATCCCAATCCTCGGGGGCTCGTACCTGGAGCTCTTCCCCATCTGGAACGTCGCCGACATGTCGATCGTCCTGGGTGTCGTCGGGGTCATGATGTTTCACCAGCCCTTCCATGACCGCCGGCGCGCCGAGCGCAAGCGAGAGCAGGCCGCCGCGCCGGGGCGCGTTGCACAGACGCGCAAGTCCCCCGCCGCGGTGTTTTCGGATCTCGGGCGGGACGTGGGCTCCCCCCCCGCGGTGCCGTCGTCCCTGGTGCAGTCGGACTCCCTCAGCCCCCCTGACGGCACGAGGCTCGAGGGCGAGACGACTTCGGAATCGACGCCCCCCTCGGCGGCGCGAGAGAAGCCGTAGCAGGACCGCGGTCACCCCAAGAGCCCCCGGTTGCTCCGCTCCCAGCGCGGCAGCCGGCGGAGCGCCACATCGGTCAGCCTCCGGCCTCAGGTCGGGAGGACTGAACCTCCGCCCAGAGGCAATACTGTTCGCAGCGGTCGGGCGTCCACGGCCCGCCGTGACTCACATCTGAACCATGCAACGTGAGGGAGGGCGGCCCGTTACACGATCCCGATTCCCCAAGGTTAACGCTTCGGTCCTTCGCTGAACACACATCTGATGGCCTCTGCGCCTCATGCCTGACCTTTCGACCATCCGCAATTTCTGCATCATCGCGCACATCGACCATGGGAAGAGCACCCTGGCCGACCGGCTGCTCGAACGCACCGGGACGATTACGGAGCGCGAGATGAAGGAGCAGACGCTCGACGACATGGACCTGGAGCGGGAGCGGGGCATCACCATCAAGAGCCACGCCGTGCGGATGCCTTACGCCGCGTCGGACGGGAAGGAGTACACGCTGAACCTCATCGACACGCCCGGGCACGTCGACTTCACCTACGAGGTGAGCCGGGCCCTCAAGGCCTGCGAGGGGGCTATTCTGTTAGTCGACGCGGCGCAGGGCATCGAGGCCCAAACCATCTCGAACCTGTGGCTGGCCCTGGAGCAGGACCTGGAGATCATTCCGGTCATCAACAAGGTGGACCTGGACGTGGCCCGGCCCGACGAGGTGGCCCAGGCGCTGGAGGACCTGATCGGGGAGCCCGCCGAGGACATCCTCCAGATCAGCGCCAAGACGGGCGAGGGCGTCGACGAAATGCTCGACCTTCTCATCGGCCGCATTCCGCCCCCCTCCGGCGATCCCGACGCGTCGCTGCGGGCCCTCATCTTCGATTCCATCTACGACTCGTACCGCGGCTCCGTCGTCTACGCCCGCGTGTTCGACGGCACCCTGGAGCAGGGCGACGCGATGGAGTTTATGTCGAACAAAAAGCAGTACGACGCCGAGGAGCTGGGCATTCTGCGCATGGGACGGCAAGAAGTAGATACGCTCACGGCGGGGGACGTGGGCTACATCATCGGCTCCATCAAGGACATCCAGGACACGCGCGTCGGCGACACGATCACCCTCGCCAACGATCCGGCCGACGCCCCCATTCCGGGCTTCGAGGAGGTGAAGCCGATGGTGTTCAGCGGCATCTACCCCACCGACACCGACGACTTTGAGGAACTGCGCGGCGCGCTCGAAAAGCTGCAGCTGAACGACGCCTCGCTCACCTATCAGGCCGAAAGCTCCGCTGCCCTCGGCTACGGCTTCCGGGTGGGCTTTCTGGGGCTGCTGCACATGGAAATCATCCAGGAGCGGCTCGAGCGCGAGTTCGACCTCGACATCATCACCACGGTGCCGAACGTGGAGTACCACGTGGAGGTCGAGGAAAGAGGAGAGCGGAAGACCGTGACCGTCGACAAGCCCGAGGACATGCCCCACTACGGCGACATCGAGGCGGTCTACGAGCCCTACGTGGAGGCCGACATCATTACCCCGAGCGACTACATCGGCAACGTCATCGAGCTCTGCGAGGACCGGCGGGGCATTTACGGGAGCCAGCGGTGGCTCGACAGCCAGACGGTGAAGCTGGAGTACGAGCTCCCGCTCTCCGAGATCGTCTTCGACTTCTACGACAACCTCAAGAGCGCGAGCCGCGGCTACGCCTCCTTCGACTACGAAGTGCTGGAGTATCGCGAGAGCGACCTCGTGAAGCTTACCATCCTGATCGACGAGAAGCCGGCCGAGCCCCTCTCCACCATCGTCCATCGCGACAAGGCGCACGAGGTGGGGCGCAAGCTCGCCAAGAAGCTCAAGGACGTCATCCCGCGGCAGCTCTACGAGGTGCCCATCCAGGCCTCGATTGGCCGCCGCATTGTGGCCCGCGAAACGATCAAGGCGCAGCGCAAGGACGTGACGGCCAAGTGCTACGGCGGCGACGTGACCCGGAAGAAAAAACTGCTGGAGGAGCAGAAGGAGGGCAAGAAGCGCATGAAGCAGATGGGCGAGATCGACGTCCCGCAGGAAGCATTCCTCGCCATTCTCTCGGTGGACGAAGACTGATCTCCGTCAGACATATCTTTTGGGGAAGAGCTTGACACTGCTTCGTGGATAGGAGTGTGGCGCGTGAAACGTGAGTGTAAAAAGGTCGCGTAGATTACGGTTCACGAATTACGGTTCACGAATCACGTCCTCTGCTCCGGCATCGAACGGGAACGAGGATTCTCATTGAGCAGGACAGCGTCCTTCTTCTCGCCCCGGCCCGAACGGACCCGCATGACACACGCGTCGACCCGGCATCCGCAGCGCGAGGCCCTCCCCAGCGTAGGCGGTCTCGTCCTTCTCGCGTGCGTCGGGGTTCTGGTGGGCGGGCTCAGTGGAATGCGCCCTGCGGCGGCGCAGACGACCGAGGCCGACGAGCCCAGGCTCATCGAGCGCTATCGGAAGGCTCACCATCAAGCCCTCGCGCGGCGCCAACTTCGACGGGAGGGCCGCCTGCCGGCCTACCCGCCCGAGCGACTCCCCATTCCCACCGACTCACTGCGCCCAGACCCACGCGCCCGGGCGAGCACGGCGGACCCGGGGCCGTCATTCCCCCTCCACGACGCGCGTCCCGTGCGGCGCCTGGAAAAGGATTGGTTCCGGACGCAGTTTGCGGACACGGACTGGGCCTTCCTGGGCGAGACCCCTCACTACACCTTCCTTGACACAGCGCGAACTCCGGACCTCCGGGCGCGTCTACAGGCACAGTTCGGGGATCCGACCCGGACGCTCGCCGACACGCCTCTCGAAAAGCCCCCAGGTGAGCGGGCGCAGTTCGAATACTGGTTCGTCGTAAACGACTCCATTCCAGTCCGGGTCACAGACGTCTCGGGGCCCAAGGGGCGCGGGCTTATCGTAGCGGCGGAGCGACCGTATCGCGACCAACTCCGGGCCCTCCGCGACACCCTCCTGGGCTCTCTCCGGCACTCGGAACGGGCGCCGCACGTCGACTACTACTACGACACGTGGCGCGAGCGCTGGTACCGCACCGGCTTCGATGGACAATCATTTTTTCTTGAACAGACGCCCCGCACCGACGTTGTGGCGGGACAGCGAGCCCGCCTCGACACGGTGCGAACGTCCGAGTCCTCCCCCTCGTCCGACGGAAGCATCCCGTGAGTGCTCGGGCGGGACGATCACCGTCGATTGATTCCCTCCTTCCCAACACGCCAGCATGTCGACCCACGATTCGAGCCAGGACGCGGACGAACCGAAGAGTGAACTCCGCCAGTGGGGCGAGTCCCTCGTCGTGGCCGTCATCATTGTGCTCATCGTGCGGTCGCTGTTCTTCGACCTCTTCCGCATTCCCACGCCATCGATGGAAGAGAATCTCCTTGTGGGGGACTACCTCGTCGTGTCGAAGCTGCACTACGGCCCCCGGACGCCCATGTCGCTGGGCATTCCGCTCACGTCCATTCATCTCCCTGGCGTTCGGTTTCCCTACAAGCGCCTTCCCGGGTTTTCCAAGATCCAGCGGGGCGACCCCATTGTGTTCAACTATCCGCCCGATGAGGAACCGGTGGACCGGAAGGCCCACTACGTAAAGCGCGTCATCGGCATGCCCGGCGAGACCCTTTCCGTCCGGGACAAACTCGTGCACATCAATGGAAAACCGCTACCGCTGGGCCGCGGCATGCAGCAGTACTGGACCGTCACCAAAAGCGATGCGCGCTACCAAATTCCGCGCACCCGCATGGAGGAAATCGGAATCAGCGAGGTCCGGCGGACCCGGGAGTCGGAGACCGTGCGTATCCTCGCGACGCCCGAGGGCGCCCGCCGGATCAATCAGCGGTCCTGGGTGAAGTCCATCAAACCCTACGTCATGCACGACGACGAGTACGACAAGCTCATGTACCCGTCGGGACAGGACTACACGCCGGACAGCTACGGCCCCGTCCACATCCCGGAGAAGGGAGAGACCGTGGAGCTGACCGCGAAGAACTGGGCGATGTACAAGCCGATCATCGTGCAGTACGAGGACCACTCCGCCCAACAGATGACCGATTCGATCTTTGCCATCGACGGGAAGCGCACGACGACGTACACGTTCCAGCAGGACTACTTCTTTGTCATGGGGGACAACCGAGACAACTCACAGGACAGTCGGTTCTGGGGATTCGTCCCCATGACCCACGTCGTGGGGAAGGCCGTCCTCACTTACTTTTCCTGGGACCACGAGAAGTGGGTTCCCCGCTTTGGGCGCATCATGCGGCCCATTGCGGACGACGAGGTGTTCCGTGATCAGACCGTCATGGAGCAGATCTCTAAGGACCAAACAGTGGATCGACGCCGGCGTCCCGTCCCCGAGAGCGATAGCGCTCTGGGGAAGCAGTCCCGCGCCGTCCGGGTGGCCGCCGGGCCGGATCCCTGAGATCAGGGCGCCTCCCATCTCCCGGCGCCCGACCCCGATGGAGACCGATACCCGTCTTGCATGCACCGTGTCGGGGGGACCGCACACCGAATCCGGCAGACGGAAGACGGTCGATGTTCTCGCAAACTCAGAACGTTCGGTAGCGTTTTTAAGTCTGTGAGTTGAAATCGATGGTCTCTGCCCGCGTCCGGCATGACCGCGGACCGCCCCGCGGGATGACTCCGACAAGGCCGGAGCCCCGGACGACGGACCGCTGTTTCTCGCCTGCCCACAAACGTGGCATCCTCCGAGTAGAGATCGCACCTGGATGGACGGCGTAACGGCCGAGCCCCATCTCGACGTTGCGACGCGGACGGTGCACTACCGTGAGGCCGGCTGTCCACGGACCCGGTCCCACATCTTCTGCTGACTGGTGCCGGGCGACACGTCGTACGGACTGTTCGGCAGGTCGACACGCTTCAGGACCGGATAGCGAGTCTTGTACTCGAAGGGCTGGGGCGTGCCGGAGGGGTCGTCCCCCACCACGAGCACCGTAGTGCCCGGATCCAGGAGCTCGCCTCGCCCGGACGAGGGCCCGATGTGTCCGCGTGTCGTCTCCCAGGGCTCAGCCCAGTCGTAGATCCACCGGGCGTCGGCGTCGATGAGCCGCACGCAGCCGTGACTCGTGGGCCCCCCCGTGGGCATCGAGTACTGGTGGATGTGGATGCCGCGGGCCGCGTGAAAATTGAAGACCCAGCGCATCGTCCATTCCTCGCCGGGCGGGCTCATCGTCGAGACGCGCTCCTTCTCTTTCCAGTTGAAGTTGAACCGACCGGTTGGCGTAGCCGTCGAGTCGGGGTCCCCAGTGTTCACGACGCCCCAGCGCGCGAGCTTGCCATACTCGTAAGCGGCGAAGGCCTGCACCTCCTTGTGGATAATGAAGAGCTTCCTGAAGCTGTGGGCCCCCGGATAGTACCGAGGAAACGGCGCATAGGCCCGGAAGTCCAGGCCGTACCGGGTAGGAACGACCAGCGTATCGCCGAGGGGCGTATTCTCGATGGTCTGCCGGTTGAGCAACTCGACCAACTGGGCTCGCTCCCGTCCCTTCTCGGCGTCTCCGTCCGCGATCCGCGAATAAAACCGATTTCGGGCGATGACGCTGTTCCCGCTCGGGTGTTCGAGGACGGCGTACTCGTAGTACACCTCGGGCAGGTCGTCGAGGTTGTCCACCCGCCTCGACAAGATGTCCTCGATCGCGTACTGGTCGAAGTAGCCCTGCGCCAAGGCGGGCGAGGCGCCGCTCCCCGCGAGGAGGAGCAGACCGAGGCCAACGAGCAGAGCAGTCGTGCGTGTGCGCATAGAAGCAAAACGGAGAAGCTGTACCGGAATTGGACGGTGTCTACCTCTACGGCGGGCGTCCGTTTCTCAGGGGAAAGAAGCGTCCCGCACTCGAAAGCGTGCGAACCTCCGAGAAGGCGATCGAGGGCGGGGGTTGAACGTTGGGCGTTAGGAGGTGGGGAGAAGCCGTGAGATACGCAACATGAAATCGCACTGCACTACGCCTCTGCCGGCGAGCCGAGGAGCTGTGCGTGCCACGACTCGCGGGCCGGCATTTCGAACTGTCCATCCCGAAGGGCCCCCAGGGTTGTGAGGCTCGGATCGAACACCGGGGTGTCGGGCGTCACGGGGCCCTCGTCTGCCCGCTCCTGAAATTCTGGGCGCGAGACGGCCGCCACGTCCCCATCGGGGGCGCGGTAGAGGACGTGGAGGGCAGGCATCCATTCAACGTCTAAGTCGGACGCGGCGTCGCCAACCGCGTGAACGAGGTCGTCTTTGCCACAGCCGGAAATCCCGCCGCCATCGGCAGGGACGGCAGCGATCACGAGAAAGCGGTCGTACAGAATTGAGGCGGTGCCCTTCACGGCGTGCTCGTGGGAGGTCCAGCCGTCCATAAATGCCGAGAGGCGATCGAGAAGCGCGGTCTGGGCGGCGTCGGAGAGCGGCGCGGCGGCCGCGTGAATCCAGAGCCGGGCGTCGTCGGGGAGGGCGGAAAAAGCAGAAAGATCGGCCATGCTTGAGACTAACTTGGTTGTAGAGGACACCAGGACCGCTCCTCTTGTAAGCCGGCGCGGCGGATATGTTTGTAGAACATGTTGCGACAGAGCGGTCGGGCTGCCGTGCTCTGTTCTAATCGACGGAGGAACGATGTAGGCCCCTTCTCGTCTCATTTCAGTATGAAGAAAAAGAGAACGCTCTTCGGTAGAACCATGCAGGTTTGATATTGCCGCTCCGAAATCATCGCCTTAGCAGCGACACGCCGCGGCGTGTCGCGACGAAAGTGGGCCTGAAATTGATCGCTGCTGCGTTCTACACAAGAGCGAAAGAGAAATGAAACGATGGAAGACTACTGTACTGTCAGGCGTGAATCTTTGGTCTATATTTGATAGATTGTTCGGAGC
>CAZMDV010000032.1:0-14027 GCA_964564875.1 uncultured Salinivenus sp. | reverse complement strand
TGCGAATGGTGATGTCCGAGTCCTCCGTCTCGATGCTGCCGCCCGGGAGGTCGAGGCTCCCTTCACGCACGAGCCGCGACACCTGGCCCAGCCTGATGCCGTGTGCCCGAAGCGCGTCCCGCGACACCTCCACGGAAATCTCCTCGTCGGGCACGCCATCGACCTCCACGTACGAGATCTGCGGGTCGCGCGTGAGATCGCCTTCCGCACGCTGTGCCAAGTTTTTGAGGGTGCGGAGGGAGACGTCCCCGTGAATGGCGACCTGAAGCACCTGCTCGCGATTGGTGACCTCCGTGACGACCGGCTCCTCCGCCTCGTCGGGGAACGCCGTGATGCGGTCTACTTCTGACTTGATGTCGGTGCGGGCGCGGTCCAGGTTTGTGCCGCGCTTGAGCTCGGCGGTCACCACCCCAATGTTGTCCGCGGCGGTGCCCAGCAGTCGATCGATGCCCTCCACGCCTTCGATGCGGTCTTCTACACGCCGGATGATGTCGTCCTCCACGTCCTCAGGGGTAGCGCCGGGGTAGCGCACGCGCACCTCCACGGCGTCGAGGCTGAACTCCGGAAAGTTCTCCTGGACCACGAGGCCTCCCGCCACGACCCCACCAATTAGAAGGAGCATCATGAGCAGGTTGGCCGCAACGCCGTGGCGCGCGAACCAGGCAATGGCGCGGTTCATGGAGCAGCAGGCTTTGGAAGCAGAGACGGACGGGGCGGTGCCCTTCCCTCAACGGCGATTCCTCGGTGTGAGGACGCAGGACCGCAGCGGTGCGGAGGCCCTGCGGATACAGAAACGCCCCCGTTCCCGGTCGGGGAACGGGGGCTGTGTCCACACATTCTCGAGGGACTACAGGTCGTTGAGCCAGGCCCGGAACATCCAGCGGTCCTCCTCAATCTGCTCGCTGAGCTCCTCGAGCACGGTGACCGCGCCGGTGGCGCCAGCGGCCTCCGCCCGGTCGGCAAGCTGCTGCACCTGCTCGTCGAGGGCTGCGAGGTCCTCAATGACCACCTCAACCATCTCGTCGGCCGACGGGGTGCTCGGGTCCTCCGCCAGCGAGGCGAGGTCCAGAACGTCGGCCAGGGTGTGCACGGGCCGGTCGCCCCGGCTGCGCACCTGCTCGGCGATCTCGTCGATGGCGTCGTTCCAGAACTCGTAGAGCTCTTCGAACTCGTCGTGGAGGGCAAAGAAGTGGGGACCGGTCACATTCCAGTGGTAGTGCCGGACCTTCTGGTAGAACACCGTGGCGTCGGCCAGAAGGTCGTTCAGTTCCGTCGTCACGTCGGCCTCCCTCGTCTCCGGGGCGACGTCCGTGCTGGAGTCGGAAGCGGTCTTCGTGTTGGGGGTGGAAGCAGACATAACGGTCAGGGGATCGAGGTTTTTGAAGAGAGTACCGTGAACCGGCTGTCATCGGGAGCGTGAGAGCCCCTCGATGTCGTGCACAGTTTGTAACTACTTGTATTTACATGTGTTCCCTTTGGGAGCTCAGGCACGCGAAGTCCGCGTGACCCCGACGGCTTATCGGCGAGAGTGAGGCGGATGCAGACGCGAGGATCCTGTTGATCGGAGAACTGTGGTTCCCGACGGGCTGCAGGCGCTACTCCTTAAAGGTGTGGACGCGCCCGAAGAGGTCGTGCGGGCCCCAGATGCCGCTGCGCAGGCACTCCAGCTGCACAATCTGACTGTGGTCCACAAAGAGGTTCACCTCCGGGCCGTAGTTCTGCACGTACCACGGAAAGACGTGCGGGTCGGCGGCCTCGAACATGATATTCTCCAGCCCGAGCTCGTCGATGAACTGGGCCGGCACCTCCGTTCGCATCTCCGGGACGTTCTCAGTGATGCCCTCGCTCTCCATCATGATCTGGTAGGCCCCGGCGTCGAGAAACGTCCGGGCCTGCGCGATGGCCTGCGACGGATCCTGCTGGCCGATCTGCTCCAGCTCTTCGGTTGTGGTCGCGCCCCCGCCCGCTCCGTGCTGAATGCCAACCTCCGGCTTGGCCTTCAATCCCGCCTCCTGCACGGCCTCAATGAGACGGAGCCAGTCTTCGGTGGGCAGCGTGATGAAGCCCGCGGAGATCTCGATGATGTCGAAGCCGAGCCGGGCGCATTCGTCGATGTAGCTGTGCACCGCGTCTTTTCCCTGCGAGAGCACGTACTCCATGAAGCCGCCCGTGGAGACCATCACGTCGTGGTCGTGGGCAAGGTCGAGAAGCCCCTGCACTTCCTCCTCCGGCATGAGGCTGAAGGAGCCGCCCGCAAACTTCAGGTTGTCGACGTAGTGGCCCATTGTGGAGAGGACGTCGTCGAGATAGTTGGGGCCCATCACGCTGTAGTAGGGGCCGCGGATCTCGGTAACGCCCACGTCACGGGGCTTCTCCCCGCGGTCGTTGAGGTCGAGAAACTGAAACGCGCGTCGGGGATCGCCGGTGATCGTGTCAGACATATCGCGTTGGAAGGTTGGTTCGTTGGAACGTTGAACGTGAAAGGTTACGCCTCGGGGGTCTGCACTTTTGCGAGGAGGTCGAAGAGGTCGGCGGCCAAGAGCGTCTCCAGGTCCCGCACGGCGGCGATGATGTCGTCACGGAGCGCGGCGTCGGTGTAGGGCTCGGCCAGCCGGGCAAACTTCTCCGAGACGGTGTCCCAGCTCATCGGGCGCGTGTGGAAGCCTTCGTAGTCTTCCTTGTGGGTCTCGTAGACCTCCCCGTCGGCGTGGATGCGAATGTCGCACACCATGTGGTCGGGGAAGCGATCGCTGTACTCAGGCTTTTCGTTCACCGTCACCGTTTGGAGAAGGGACTGCACGTCGTCGGCCTCGATGCGGGATTGCTCGTATTGGGCCGGCAGCACCTGATCGTCCAGAAGCGCCACGGCCGTCATGTAATGGAGGCTGTGGTCGGCCTCCTCTTTGCGTCGCACGATCGTCTTGTCCCCCTCCTCCCCGCCCCCGATGATGTGAAAGGCCACGTCGAACGTGTCGATCTCAATCTCGTCGATCTGGGCAGGGTCGATACTGTGCTTCCGCTTGAGCTCCAGGGCGCCTTCGAGGGTCGCCTGCGAGTGAATCTCGGCGTTGTATTTCTTGATGATCGTGCCCGTAACCCGCTCCAGGTTTTCCGCGCTCCAGTCGAGGTCGAAGTCGCCGGCGATCGAGTGCATGAAGCCCTTGTTGCCCTCAAAGACCTCGGGCGGGCCGGTAATGCCGCGCCTAGCGAGAAAGGCCGAGTGGGTGGCGGTAAAGCCGGTCTCCGGGTAGGCCAGGCCCTTCCAGTTCGAGATCTCGCCGGTCCGGGTCACGCGGAGGGCATTGTGGGCCGTGCCGCTGATGGCGATCGCATTCGCCGTCTGCTCCGGATCCAGCCCGAGGGCCTTTGCCGCCCCGGCCGCCGCGGCGTACTGGCCCTGGACGGTGTGGTCGAACCCCTTATCCCGCACGGGCGCCTCGTCGCTGAGTCGACACTGCACCTGGTAGGCCACCGCCAGGGCCGCGAGCAGGTCCTCGCCCGACCCGTTCGCGTACTCGCTCGCGGCCATGACCGAGCCCAGGTTGTCGCTCGGGTGGCCCGTCTCCCCCGTCGCAAGGTAGCTGTCGTTGTAATCGAGGTAGCGGACGAGGGCGCTGTTGTAGAGAGCCGCGCGGTCCGGGGCCGTGCGCGCTCCGCCGATGAGCGTGGCCTGCCCCGCGCCGCCGAAGTCGTCGAGGTGCGCGCGGAGGGCCCGGATCGGTTCGCCGTCCAGGGCCCCGATGGCACACCCAAGCGAGTCGAGCACCCGGATCTTCAGCTGCGTCTGGGCCTCGTCGGAGAGGGCATCGTAGGTGGCATCGGAAACGAAATCGGCAAGGTCATGAACGAGAGGCATAGGGCAACACACCTGTTTGTCGAATCGGGATGAAGAGGGCTGGGAGAAAGAAACGCTGCGGCCTGGGACGAGACCGGAGCGGCCCCAACTGCTGGTTGAGCCATGCGTGCAGCATCTGCCGGTCCACGTCAACCGACTCGCTGCGGTCCTCGGGCACGGTGATCGCCCCGGAAGCGCCGGTGTCCGCCGCCCGGTCGGCAAGATTTTGCACCTGACCGTCGGTCGTGCGGTGAATCGCACCCAATCGGACCGGGGGGCGAAAGGCGCCTCCGCACGGGAATTTTGGTACCTACACATGTTTACATGTGTTTATTTTTGTGGGCCGTAAGCCTTGAAATTTGAGTGAGTGAGAACACGCGATCCCACCGAGGCTGAACTCGTGTACTGAACCACAGTCTGCCTCACCAATGCGCCGGCGATTGGGGAAGACCTCGTGGGCGGATTGTCGCAACTTCATGACGTGCAAACAGGCAACAGCATGGTGCATGAGCAAACCCATCCGGGCCGTGGAGCGCAGAAGAATCATTCCGGTCACTTGCAATCCCCTCATCGAACTGGCAGAGCCTCCCCGATAGGTGCTGCCCCGCAAACACCAACGATCGTCGTATTTAGGACTAGGGAAAGTCAGGGGTCGAGCACAGGGCGCAAACGCTCTCGGTAGGTCGCGTGACAACTCGTACAGCCGCGCGTGAGCCGCTCGTGCGCATTCAGCACGGCCGACCGGTCGCGGGCGCGAGCCGCCTGTACCAATTCCTGTGCGGTGCTATGCACGGATTTGTCGAACGACACGAAGCCCTGAAATTCCTGGCTGAGCGCCTTCTTAATTTGCGCGAGCTGGGCAGAATCAATTTTGGGGTGGTGGGCAATCGACCGAGCCCCTTCTTCAATCAGGTCGTAGTCCTCGTGCCAGAGGCCCGTTGCGATTCGGTCCATGTCCTGGGCAAGCTCCACCATGAGCGGACGCAGGGGCTTCGTGGTGTCGGACGGGGCGGAAAAAGAACCCTCGAGCTTGGGGCCGCGCACGGACTCGGTCGCGCTGCCACTCACAAGAAGAACGGCCAGGAGACCGCCGAGAACCAATCGTGCGTGCATTGCTGGGGGAGGGCTTGTGACAAAAAACGAGAATCAGTGTCCTCGAATGTCCGGCGGTTTCTCTGTGCTGCGCTCACCGCACCTACATGTGCAGCACAAAGTTCTGGAAGGCAAACAGGGCAGCGAAGGCGAGCGTCACGCCCACCCCCGCGGTGGAACCGGATACGTCCTCCAGCGCGTCCGGAATGAGCTCCGCGAACACCATCCAGATCATGGCTCCGGCCGCCAGTCCGAATCCGACAGGCAAAAACGGCTCGAACACCAGCACGAACAAGAACGCCGGGAGGGCCATGAGGGGCTGCGGCAGGCTCGTGAAGACGCTCCACCCTGCCGCCTTCCACACCGGGGTGCCGCGCGGGACGAGGACGAGGCTGATGGCCAGGCCTTCCGGAATGTTGTGGACGGCGATGGCGGCCGTGATGAAAATGCCCAGTTCGTCGCCGCCGCCGAAGGACACGCCCACGCCCACTCCCTCAGCGAAGGAGTGGGCCGTCATTACGCCCAGGATGAGCAGGGCCTTCCGTGCGTCGGCGCCCGCCAGCTCGGCCACGTCGTGATCCTCCTGCCGCTCGATCATGGTGTTGGCCAGGACGATGAGGCCCAGCCCGACCAGGACCCCGATCAGCGTCCGGACGTCGCTCAGCGCCGAGCCTTCGACCATCAGGCTGTGGCTGGCGGCAAGCATGAGGCCGGCGGCGAGGGCGTTGAAGACGCCCAGCCACCAGTTGCTGATGTCCCGCACCAGGAGAAAGGGAATCGCTCCAAGCCCGGTCGTAATGGCGGTAACAGTGGCGGCCAGGACGACCGCCAGCACGCTGGTCTCTATCATCAAAACGGGGGGACGCGGTGAAGCAGGAGGCGGTTGGCAGGGGGGCGGTGCGTCACAGCACCCAGTTGAACACGTACCCGAGCCCCACGATCGACACGGCCACCACCCCGAAGAAGGTCGCCAGCAGGCGCGTTTGCATCACCTTTTTGAGCATCATCGCCTCCGGCAGCGATAGTCCCACCACGGCCATCATGAAGGCCAGTGCCGTGCCCAGCGGAATCTCCTTCGTCACTAGCGACTCGACGATGGGCAGCACCCCAGCGGCATTGGCGTACACGGGTACGGCCACCGCCACGGAGGCGGGTACCCCGAGAAAGCCGCCGCCCGACAGGTACGAACCCGTGGATGCCGGCACCGACGACGAGGCCGGCCCCCGCGTACGGCGCGACACCCGACACGATGTCCATCGCCTCCCGCGAGATGGATGGCCACTGCTCCCATAGCGACCGCTGTTCCGTCCCGTCCTCCTCGGCCTGGCCCTGTGCGATGTCCCAGACCCAGTCCTCCACCCAGGCGCCGAGCCCGAATTTCCCCAGGCCCCAGCCCAGCACCGTCCCCAACAGAATGCCGCCCCCGGCATAGATGAGCGTCACCCCCCAGCCAAAGAGGCCGATGAAGAGGGCTAGGGCGACCTCGTTAACCAGGGGCGAGGTGATGAGAAACGAGAGCGTCACCCCCAGCGGGATGCCGCCCTGCAGGAATCCGACGAACAGTGGAATCGACGAGCAGGAGCAAAACGGCGTGACCGCCCCGAAGCCCGACGCGACCAGAAGCCCGCCAATCAAAATCGTGTCGGACACGAAGTAATGGACCGCCTGTCCCCACGACGAATTCTTCGCGAGGCCAAGCAGTCCGAAGATGAGGGCGTCCACGAGAGCGTCGAGCATAGGGGGCCGTCGGGCGTTCTAGAAAGCAGTGATCAAGAGACCCGGAATTACTCTTGCGCGAGCGCGACGATCTCCTCCGGATCCGGGACGCGTCCGCTCACCTTCAGGTCGCCGTTGACGACGAGGGCGGGCATGCTCATGACCCCGTAGCTCATGATCTCCTCCATGTCCTCGATCTTTTCGACGGACACGTCTGGGGAAAGCTGCTCCAGGGCCTGTTCCGTGTTCGCTTCGAGCGTCTGGCAGGTCGAGCACCCAGTGCCGAGAATCGTAATGGTCATGGCGATCAGAGGATTGTATTGAAAAATGTCGATACTGGGCGCAAAAAAGAGAAGGGCTGCCCCGCGCTATTCCGCGGGTACTTCTTCCCTCTCCCGAACCGTCGAGAACCGATCCATCAGCGTAGAGAGCGCCGTAAACGCCGTTTCGTCGACTCGATGGCGGACCATCGTTCCCTCCTGCCGGCTCTGGATGAGCCCCGCCTCCCGCAGCACCTTAAGGTGGTGGGAAATCGTCGGCTGGCTCAGGTCGAAGTGATCCATAAACTCGCAGACGCAGATCTCGCCCCCGCCGTGGTAGATGAGGTCCACCATGCGCAGCCGGACCGGATTAGCGAGCGCCTTGAGCTGGTCGGCACGGTTCTCGACCGTCGACTCGGAGAGCATCTCCTCCGGCGACGCACCGCAGGGACACGAGGACGGGGCAGAATCAGCCATCGCAGAGGGGAACTGTTGGGGATCATTTATATTGGCATTCTTCTATATAGAAAAATATAAATACTGTTTCGGTCATTTAAGCATTCATGGTCCCTTCGCGGTGCCCCAATGCTGCGTTCAGAGAAGCGCACGCCGCATGCACACATCCGATGCGATCGCGTCCACGAATCTGATCGCTCCCGGTCGGAGTCCCCAAAAGCTGCCGGTCCAGTCAGGAGCAGGGCGTCAGCCGATCATCTCCAGGATGTTTTGACCCAGGATGACGACGCCCATGAGCACCAGAAAGACTGCAAAGCCTCGTTTGAGGCGCGCCTGTGGCACGTACGCCCCGATGCGCCCGCCGACAAAGCTGCCCACGATGCCAATGCCCGAAAAGACCAGCACCAGATCCCAATGAATCGAGAGGCCGGCCGTCTCCATCACGTCGAGGTATTTCGCGAATCCGCTGATGCTCTTGAGCGAAATGATGGCGAGACTGGTGCCGACGGCAAGGTGCATCGACAGCCCGCCGAGCACCACCAGGGCCGGCACGATCAAAAAACCACCCCCGACGCCCACGAGGCCCGTGAGCACCCCCACACCCAGTCCGTCCAACATTACCTTCCAGAAGGCCCGCTCCGGCTCGTCCACCAGTTCGGAGGGCGTTCGGCGAACCATCATGACCGCCGCCCCCAGCATCACAACAGCAAAGATCGCAAGCTGCAGGGCGCCCGACATGAACTGCGACAGGTACGCCCCGAGGTACGCCCCTACGATGCCGGGCCCACCAAACCAGCCCACGTTCCGCCAGCTCACCCGGCCCCGAAGGGCGAGCGGAACGGCCCCGACGAGGCTAATGAGGGCCACAATCCCGAGCGACTCGGCGATGGCAAGCTTGCTGGGTTCGCCCACCAGGTACACCAGCACGGGCACGGTAAGGATCGACCCCCCAGATCCCAGGAGGCCGAGCACTAAGCCGACGAGTAGGGCGCCAAGCCAGGCTGCGTACATACAGTCGAACAGAGAGCAGCTACAGAAAAATCGGCACACAAAAAAACCGGGACGCCCGGCATGCCCCGGACGCCCCGGCCCCTCGGTCAGGCTACGCCGCCAAGGCCTCGCGGCGAGCGGCTTCATCGTCCTCAATGTACTTCTCGATCTCGTCGTTGACGTAGACGATGTCGTGCCCGGCCCGGCGCAGGAAGGCGCTGGCCGCCGCGGCCCGCCGGCCCGTCCGACAGTGGACGAGGAGCGTCTTGTCGGTGGGCAGGTCTTTTTCGTACTCGGGCATGCGGGTGTAGGACGCGTTCAGCGCCCCCTCCACGTGCCCCTCGTCGTACTCCGACCGGTACCGCACGTCGAGAACCGCACTCTCTCCGTCGCCCCGATATGCATCGAGGTCGTCGAAGCCGATTTCCTCGATCGTCTCGCTCGGATAGTCGTTCTGGAAGTACCGCTGGAGCGTCTCGGTCTCGGCGAAGCCGACGACGTTGTCGTACCCAATCCGCACGAGGTCGCGGACGGCCTCGTCTACGTCCTCCTCGTCTACGATTAGCACGAGGGGCGTCGTCTCGTCCTCCACCAGCGACCCGACCACCGTGTTGAAGGTGTCGTTCATCGGGGCGTAGAGGCTGCCCGGAATGTGACGCGCCATGAAGGCCGAGCGGTCCAGCCGCGCGTCAATGACGAGCGTCTCCTCGTCGGTTGCGGCCTCGTGCAACTCCGTCTGCGTCAGCTTGCGCGGGGACGGGAGCTGTCCGAGGACCGGCATTCCTTCCTTGTTGTCCCGCTTCATGCGGGCGAAGTAGATCTGCGGCTCCGGCTGATCCTCCAAAATCGCGTCCACGAACGTATCCTCGTCCTCGCGGGCCGCGTCGATCATTGGGTTAAACTGCTTCTCGTATCCGAGCGTGGACTGGGGCACCGCGCCCAGGGCCTTCCCACAGGCCGATCCCGCACCGTGGGCGGGCCATACCTGCAGGTGATCCGGCATGTCGAGTATACGCTGCACGGACTCGTAGAGCGTGCGGGCGGAGGGCTCCATCGCCCCTTCGACCTGTGCCGCCGACTCCAGCAGGTCCGGACGGCCCAGGTCGCCGACGAACACGAAGTCGCCGGTGATGAAGCCCATGGGCTCGTCGGCGCCCCCACCGGTGTCCGTCACGAGAAAGGACAGGTGCTCCGGCGTGTGCCCGGGGGTGTGGAGGGCCGTGACCTCAATGTTGCCAATCGCAAACGTATCGCCGTCGTAGAGCCACTCCACGTCGTACGTCCCGCCCGTTTCCTTGGGCTCTTGGGCCCACTCGTACTTCCAGTTCTCGTCGCCCTCGTCCGAGAGGTAGAGCGTCGTGTCGAAGCGCTCGGCAAACTCGCGGGCGCCGGACAGAAAGTCGGCGTGGATGTGCGTCTCGGCCACGGCGACGATCTCGACTCCCTCCTCCTCGGCGAGGTCGAGATACTGGTCAATGTCGCGCTCCGGGTCCACGAGAAGGGCTTCCCCCGTTTCCTGACATCCAATGAGGTAGGCGTACTGTGCAAGTTTCTCGTCGTTAATCTGTCGGAATAGCATGGCGGTTGAAGGTGATTGGGTTCAAATTATCGTCCGGAATGAAGAGCCGGTTCTGAATTCGAACGTCGCTCCCATGAGAGGACGTATTACGTGTTGCGTAAGGGCCTCCAAGGTCGAAATACGCAATCACTGTAGTGTGCCAGGCCTGGCTTCAGGCACCCGCACGCTCACGTCTCGGCCACTGCGCGCCGAAGCGCCACGGCCACGGGTGCAGGCCGCACTGTGAAAGGCCGCAGCGGAGGACTTATCTCAGCCATTATGTTATTTCATGTAATAACAAGCAGGCCGCCAACCTTCCGTATTTCTAGCCGATAGGAATAGTTCCGACTCTGCACTGGGGATTCTCACCCTCAAGACCGGGACCGGATTTTTCCATCTTTTCGACCCCACGCTTATGGCTTCTCCCCATCTCGTTCTTCTCGGTGGCGGACACGCCATGCTGCCCAGCCTCGCTCATGCCGACGAGTGGACGGCGGCTGGCATCGACGTGACGCTCGTCGATCCGCAGCGGCACCTTTACTATTCCGGCATGGTGCCCGAGTACCTGGGGGGCGTCTACGAGGAGGACGAGATGCGCATCGACCTGGGGCGCATGGCCCGGGCAGCCGGGGTCACCCACGTCCAGGCCCGAGCACAGAGCATCGATCCGACGGCCCAGGCGGTCGCGACGGAGTCCGAAGGAGCGATTCCATACGACGTGCTCTCCGTCGACGTGGGAAGTGCCAATCCGGCCGTGCCCGCCCCTGCCATCGCCACGAAGCCAATTGCCCGCATTCGACCCCTTGCCACTCGCATCCAGAATACCTTAGACACTCCGTCGGCGTCGCTCCGGCTCATCGTGGTCGGGGGCGGCGCCGCGGGGACGGAGGTCGCGCTCAACGTGACCGGGCGCTTTCTGGGGGCCGGGCGGCGCGGCGACCTGGATCTGACGGTGATTGAGCAGGCCGACCGCCTCCTCCCCACCTTTCCGTCGGGCATGAGCGCCGATGCGGCTAAACGGCTCTGTCGCCGCGGGGCCCGGGTACAGACGGGCACCACCGTCACGGCCGTCGAGGCCACCGAGGGCGAGGGTGCGCTCGTGCAGACCAACACGGCCGCCGACGCTAAAGCAGATGCGGTATTGTGGGCCACCGGCACCGCCGGGCCGCCCCTCCTGCGCGAGAGTCCCCTTCCGACCGACGCCCGCGGCTTTTTGCAAACGGCGCGCTCCCTTCAGGTTGAGGCCCACCCACGCATCTTCGCCGCGGGCGACTGCGCCGCGCTCGACGGCCTGGACCTCGCCAAAGTGGGCGTGCACGCCGTGAAGCAGGGCCCCACGTTGCGGGCCAACCTGGACCGGACGCTGCGCGCCCTCGCCGACGGTCATGCCGCCCCACGGCCTGGGGACCTCACGACCTTCCGCGCCTATCCGCTGACGCCCCTCATCCTCTCGACCGGGACCCCGGTCGGGCTCTGGACGGCCGGGCCCCTGTGGGCCGCCCACCGATGGTTCCTCCGGCTGAAGCACTGGGTCGACCGTCGCTGGATCCGTCCCTACGCCCCCGAACAGTGGGGCGATGCCTCCTGGCGCGACTTCCTGGGGGCTGAGTCGGCCGCGTACCCCAGCAGCGTCGGTTAATCCAAAGCTGTCATGTCCGGCGCGGAGGTCCGGACCGTTCAACGCTCGACACAGGCCTCCGGAGATTCAGTTCGCTTGAGCCGGAAGGCATTGCCCGTCACGAGGACGCTGCTGAGCGTCATGATGACGACGGCGGCAATGGGGTGCAGCAGCCCCGCCACGGCGAGGCCGAGGCCGATGGCGTTGTAGCCGAACGTCCACCACAGATTCTGCTGAATCACCCGGTGGGTGCGGCGGCCGAGGTGCTGGAGCCACGGGACGAGCCGGAGGTCGGGGTTGTAGAGCGTCACGTCCGCAGCTTCCATCGACACCGAGGCCCCCGACGACAGCGCGATCCCGACGTCCGCCGCCGCCAGCGCCGCCGCATCGTTGATGCCGTCGCCCACCATCACGACCGGCCCGTACTCGTCCCGAAGCGTCGCGAGCCGGTCGACCTTCTCGTCCGGGGCGCGCCCCGCCTCCGCGGGCGCCCCGAGCCGGTCCTCCAGTCGTCGTGCCGCCGCGGGCCGGTCGCCGGTGAGGACCGACACCGTGCCAACCGTTTCCTGCACCGCCGACACGGCCGCCTCGGCGTGCGGCGCGAGCCGCTCCTCGATGCTGAGGAGACCCACCACCGCCGTCTCATCCACCACGTAGAGCGGCGTACGGCCCGCCTCGGTTTCCGCCACAAATCGTTCGGTGAGGCGATCCGGAGCGACGACGCCCAGCGTGTCGAGCAGCCGCTCGTTGCCCACGCCGACTCGACGGATCGTTCCGTCGGCCTGCACCTGTCCTACCACGCCCGCTCCGGCGTGCGTCGTCGCGTCGGCCACCGAGGGGAGCGACAGGTCGCGATCCTCTGCCGCCTCCACAACGGCCGCCGCGAGGGCGTGGCGCGTGCCCTGCTCCACGGCGGCGGCGCGACGGAGCACCGCGTCGGCCGACGGCGCGGGGGCCCGGCCCGCGGGAACGGCCTCCGGACGCAATACCCGCACGGAGGGCGGCGTGAGGGTGCTGAGGGTGCCCGTCTTGTCAAAAATGACGGCGTCGGCCCGAGCGAGGTCGAGCAGCGTACGACCCGAGCGCACCAGCAGCCCCTTCCGCCCCGCCTGCTCCAGGGCCACGGTGAGCGACAGGGGAATGGCAATGCCCAGGGCGCAGGGGCAGGTAATCAGGACGACGCTGAGCGCCACGTAGAGCGCCTTCGAGAACCCGACGGCCCACCACCAGCCCGCAAACGCGATGAGCGCCAGGGCGACGACACCGGGGATGAGCCACCGCAGGATCCGATCCGTGAGGCGGGCGATGCGCGGGGGCCGCTCCAAGGCCCGGTGCATCATCTGCGCCACGCGGGCGAGGCGCCGGTCCTCCGCCACCGCCGTCGCGTCGATCGTCAGGGCGCCGTCCTGGGCCGTCGTGCCGGCGTACACCGCGTCGCTCCTCTCTTTGACAACCGGCTGCGATTCGCCCGTCAGGCTGCTCTCGTCTACGTAGCTCCGGCCCTCTACGACCCGCCCGTCGACCGGAATCACGTCCCCCGCCGGCACCCGAATTCGATCGTCGACTCGCAGGTCATCGGGGACGACCTCGCCGGGATCGGGGTCGAGACGCGTGTACGTGGTGTCGGGCACCTGCATGAGGCGGCGCAGCACGCGCGTGGTGGTGTCCTTGGCGCGGGCCGTGAGGTACCGACCCAGCGTGTAGAGCGCTAGCAGCATGACGGCCGTTTCGAGGTAGAGGGGACCGGTGCCGCGGACGTAGCTCACCCCACTCACGACCACCGCGCTCGCAGTGCCGAGCGTGAACAGCACGTTGAGGGTGAGCCCCCCTCCTCTCAAGTCGTCCCAGGCGGAACGGAGGAGGGGCGGCCCCAACAGCAAAAGCGCCGGCACGGCCGCCAGGAGCAACACCCAGTGGGCCGTCCCCACCTCGTGCTCCAGCCGCTGCAGGGCCCCGAACCCGTATCCTGAGCTGATGGCCAGGCTGAAGACCATGACGAACCCCGCCGTGAGGGCCCCGGCAAAGAGCCGCACGAGGAGGGTCCGCTGCTCGTCGGAACGGGCGGCCTCGTCCTCGTCGCCGAGCGTCTCGGCCCGCATGCGGCACCCATAGCAGCAGTAGTGCGCGCGGTCGGCCACGCCGGAGACGGCCTCCTCCCTCCCAGAGATGGGCATGTCGCAGTGGTCGCAGCGCTGCATGGGACAATCAGGTGGACAATCAGATCAAGATGGGCCAAGGGACCTGTGGACTCGCGCTATCGGGTCAGGCCGGGTGCCTGATTCGATGAGGCATTTGCGACGAGGCGGTTGTACAGGATCGAACCGGATGGAGACAACGAGCCCCGTGCTGCCGTGCCGCTGTCCTCAGGCACGGTCTGGTTCTCAGAGGCCTTTAGTTCTTCGGGCGACCACGTGTCTGAGCGCCCCTCGGTCTCCGCCCGCACGGATGCCACCTCGTCGGTCGTGACTTCTCCGTAGTCGTTGTCCCAGGACTCCCGTACGT
>CAZMDV010000031.1:0-14528 GCA_964564875.1 uncultured Salinivenus sp. | reverse complement strand
ACGGCTGTCGGACTCCCTCAGAAAGGCGAGCCTTTCACGACCCCTGATGACCCTCTTGAAGATACAGTCGGGGACCGTTTTCCCATCACGGTGGTCCGACTCGGTCAGCCAGGCGGGCGAACTTTCGTAAACCAGTAGCGCGCCGTCATCCCCGCGGTGGCCCGTTGTCCAGTCCCTGCGGCCGGGATTCTCGGGAGCTTGCGTTTCTCCGCCGATCTCTCGTATGCTCCCATCGGTGCAAGCTCTGCTCTACCGGGTCAGCCGGACTGCGCTCCGCGAACAGGGTCGAGGTCGCTGCCTCAAAGGACCTGTGCCCGGCCGAGACGTAGAGTCTCCTGGACCTTGAGTCCTCGTCGGACTGCTTCCCACGAACCGTTGAACGCCATGAACGACGCCTCCCAGTCGGCCGGTACCGCCGCCCTGGCTCAGGGCAACCTCGTCAAAATCTTTTTTCTCTCCCTGACGGCCGCCCTCGGGGGGTTCCTGTTTGGGTTCGACAGCGGAGTGATCAACGGGACGGTCGACGCCATCCAGGGGGAGTTTGGGTCGAGTGACATCGGGACGGGGTTCAACGTGGCGTCGATGCTTCTGGGCAGTGCAGTTGGGGCCTTTTTTGCCGGAAACCTCGCCGACAAGATAGGGCGTCGGTGGACGATGATTCTCACGGCCCTCGCATTCCTGGTCAGTGCCTGGGGGTCAGGGGTTACGGGGAGCACCGGGGACGTTGTGGTCCCGCTCGGTCAGATTGGCCTCGTAGACCTGACGATTTGGGGCAGTTCGCAGTTTGTTTTCTTCCGCCTACTGGGCGGGCTCGCGGTTGGGGCGGCCAGCATCCTGTGCCCGGCGTATATCAGTGAGATTGCGCCGCCGGACATTCGGGGCAGTCTCGCGACGCTTCAGCAACTGATGATCGTCGTCGGGTTGTTCATGGCGTTCGTGAACAACTACTACATTGCGCAGGCGGCTGGAAGCGCCTCCGAAGTCTTCTGGTTCGGCTATGATGCCTGGCAGTGGATGTATTGGATGGAACTCATCCCGGCCGCCGTGTTCTTGGCCGCCCTCGTCCTGGTTCCGGAGTCGCCCCGGTTCCTGGTGGCGGTCGGGCAGGAGGAGCAGGCCCGCTCGGTGCTCGAACGCCTGGGGACCGCCGACGACGTGGACGCAAAAATTGCCGACATTCGCTCGACGCTGGAAGAGGAGCGGCAGCCCCGTCTCGCCGACGTCATCCAGGACCACGCCGGAAACATCCATCCGCTCGTCTGGGTCGGCATCGGCCTCGCCTCCCTTCAGCAGTTTACCGGCATCAATGTGGTGTTTTACTACGGGGGAACGCTCTGGCAGGCCGCCGGCTTCACGGAGGCCAGTGCCCTCCTGACGAACGTCGTGAACGGATCCGTCAACGTGCTCTTTACCTTCGTTGCCATCGCCCTCATTGACCGCGTGGGGCGGAAACCGCTGCTCCTAGTGGGATCGCTGGGACAAGCGCTCATGCTGGGCATCATGGCGGTCACCTTCGGCACGGCGGCGCAGGGGGGCGCCGGGAACCTCGAAATGCAGGGCAGTCAGGGATTGATTGCGCTACTCGCCGCGAATGGATACATCGCCTTCTTTGCCTTCTCGTGGGGACCCATCATGTGGGTCATGCTCGGCGAGATGTTTCCCAACAAGTTTCGGGGGGCGGCCCTGTCCATTTGTGGGGTCGTGCAGTGGCTCTCCAACTTCCTCGTCACCGTGACCTTCCCTGTGCTGCTGGGCTCGATCGGCCTGGGCTTCTCGTATGGAATCTATGCGGCCTTTGGGGTCGTGGCCTTCGTGTTCGTCCGGCTTTTTGTGGAAGAGACGAAGGGCCGCACATTGGAGGACATGTCCCGCGAGGCCGAGGAGGTTGCGTAACCGCAGAAGGAAGACCGGATCCGGACAGGCCTGCTTGCGAAGGCCGTTTTCGTCCCTCGTCCGGCCCCTGCGAGAAAGAGGATCGATTTCGGGCAGAGGCCCTCCGTCGCCGTTGCGGGGTCTGGGTAGAAGGGGGGTGCTCGTCACAATGGCCTGGGCCGGACTGGACGGAAAATCGGCTGCGCCGGCCTGCGGGTTTGCCGGCGCTGGTCTCCTCGTTACTACGGTCGGGTTTCCCTTGGGGTCGTCCCCGAATACGCATTCCCGGGCTGTGCTTGGGGGCATGGCCATCGCAATTGTGATGGTGAGGGGCATACAGGCGTACCTCACCCCGCGCTCCGAGACCATCCCAGCCCCGCATTTGCGGCCACGATCCCGACCCCGGAGCGCGCGTGGTCGCGGCTGCAGGCGCCGGGGGGCTCTTTTCCGCAGCGAAGAGCCGCGCATCAGTGTTCGCCGAGGAGTGCTACATCGTCGCCCAGCACGTCCTCGACGTAGAGCGTCTGCACCAGGACGATGATGACGACCGTGAGGGGTGTCGCGAGGAGCACGCCGACAGCCCCGGCCCCGATGCCCCCGATGAACTGAGCCGTAATCACGGTGGCAGGCGGAATGTGGACGGCTTGCTGCTGCACGAGGGGGGTGATGAGGTAGCTTTCGAGCAGTTGAACCGTGCCGTACACGATGAGCACGTACAGCACCTCCGTCGCGCCGAGCACTGACGCTACGAGGAGGGCGGGCAGCACCGACAACACTGGTCCGAGGTAGGGGATGAAGGAGAACAGCGCGGCCACCAGGCCCAGGGCGATGGGGGACGGAATGCCTGCCAGCTGGAGGCCGAGGGCCGTGAGAATCCCCACAATCACCATCATGATGAATCGTCCCGTGAGCCACCAGCGGAGGGCCCGCCCGAGAGCGTGAAGCACTTGGCGGGCGCGTGGACGGGACGAGGGAGGAATCAGTCGAACGACCCCTTCGACATACAGGTGGGGCGCCGCTGCGCCATAGATCCCGATGAAGAGGATGATGAACCCGTTCACGAGGACGTTCAGGGTCCCCCGGAAGACATTGGTGACGCGTCCAATCACGCTCGAGACGGGCGGGAGGAGTTGACTGGGATCCACGAATCGGCGCACCCACTCGTACTGCTGAGCGCTCGTGCGCAACTGTGAAGCGAGCTGTTCGGCGGCGTCGGGGAGGATGGCGGCCAGCGCATTCACCTGCTGAGAGATGTCGGGCCCCGCTAGCATCCAGAGGCCGACGATGAGGCCCACGAGGCCGGTCAGGGTCAGAAACAGGGCAAGGGGACGGGGGAGATAGATGTCTTCGTTGAGCTCCCGTGAGACTCCAGCGAGAAACACCGCCAACAAAATCCCCGCGAATACGGTGAACAGAATCTCGATCAATTGCGTAGCGACGTACGCCAGCAGGAGAAATACGGCGGCTCCCCCGATCGTCTGATAGGGACGACGCGCCACGATGGAGCTCGACTGGGAAGCAGGCATTTAACGATGGGCGCGACGGGGAACTCTGCTCTCAACAACCATCTTCTCATCGCAACCCCAAAGGTTCCTCTCCTCCCGACATGATCAAACCGTTTCTCGGTGTTGAGCCGACCTACGACGACACGAACTACATCGCGGAGACAGCGGTTGTCATCGGGGACGTCACGCTGGGCGCGAACGCGAGTATTTGGCACCACTGTATCCTTCGGGGCGACGTGAACTGGATCCGCGTCGATGAGGGCACCAACGTCCAGGATCACACGGTCGTCCACGTCACCCATGGCGCGGCCCCGACCGACATTGGGGCCCGCGTCACGATTGGGCATGGCGCCATCATTCACGGGTGCACCATCGAGGACGAGGTACTGGTTGGGATGGGGGCCACGGTGCTGGACCATGCCGTCATCGGGCGACACAGCATTGTGGGGGCGCAGGCCCTGGTGACCAAAGACACCGAGATTCCCCCACGGTCGCTCGTTCTCGGCCAGCCTGCCGAACGAGTGCGGGAGGTGACCGACGAGGAGGTGGCTGCCATCCAGGAGGGGGCGGAGAACTATCGCCGGTACAGCGCCGTCCACGACGGACGTGCGCAGCCGGACACAAATCCGTGGTACGACGCCGCCTCACGACGATGAGAAGAGCGTTACACGGGAATTGCACCGATTCGTCAACCCCCACACCGCCTACTCGTCGGAATAAGGGACTATTCTAGTGTCTCCAACTCCGAACCAACCGATGCGCGCCCTTCTACTCGTCTTTCTCGCGTCCTTCTTTCTCGTTGCCTGCTCCTCGATCACGATCGACGAGGAGACTGTCTTCCAGCCGAAGCCCTCGGTGACCCCCGAGACCTTCGATCTTGAGGGCATAGATCTCATGGTAGAGTCCATTCCTGTTTCCGACAGCGCCTCGGTCGACGCCTGGCACCTCACGCAGAGCCCGGCTCAGACCACGGTGCTCTTTTTCGGGGGAAATGGGTTCTATCTCGTTCAGTCGCGCGGATACCTGGAGGCCCTTACCCGGCCGCCGGTGAACGCGTTGCTCTGGGATTATCGCGGGTACGGGCGGAGCGGGGGTTCGCCGAGCGCCGACGTACTGCGGAAGGACGCCCTCACGGTCTACGACTCGCTCGTCGCCAAGCCCTCGGTCACGCCAGAGCACCTGCTCGTGTGGGGGCACTCTCTGGGCAGCTTCATGGCGACCCACGTTGCGGCCGAGCGGTCGGTGGGCGGGATGGTTCTAGAGAATCCGGCGACCAACGTCGAAGACTGGACCGGCCATCTCTTCCCCTGGTACGTTCGTCTCTTCCTCGGGGTTGAGATCGATCCGGCCCTCAAGCAGGACGACAACCTTGAGCGGGTGCGGCGCCTCGACGTGCCGCTGCTCGTGGTGGGGGGCACGGACGATCCAGTGACCGCCCCCGAGATGGCTCGCCGCCTGCACAGAGAGGCCGCGGGGACAGACCCTCGGCTCGTCCTGGTAGAAGGGGGTGAGCACAACGGACTTTACGAGGACCCGGAGGTGCAGGAGGCATATCGAGCCCTGGTCGAGCGAGTGACGGCCTCGTCCCCCGCCGTGCCCACGTCTCGATAGCACGGCGGAACGGATGGACGGGAGCCGCACTTAGGCCTTCGAGGGCTAGCCCCTTTTCCCGAAAGGAGGGAGCAGTCAGAACGATATCCCCGATCCGCTCACTCGTCGTCCGAACGGGGTGGTGAGGAGGAGGTCGTCTCTGGGAGGGAACCTCCCCACAGCTTGTTGAGGCCGCTGAGGGCCAGGATGCCACCGCCCACGGCCGTGCCCGCTACAGGAAGGGGAATGCCCACCACTACGCCCGCGAGCAGGCCTTTGAGGACCGCCTTGCCGAGGCTGTCATCGTGGTAGGCCCGCTGCAGGAGGGTCGTCCCGACCCCGGCGAGACCGAAGCCGAGCCCAATGGAGAGAGGCGTCGAGAGGCCGAGAGTCATCACGTTCTCGGAGAAGAGCAGCCAGTCGAGCCCGAGGATGAGCGCCCCACTCGCGGGGTGCAAAACAGTGGTGGACGTGGACTCCGAGTGGGACATGTCGATTGGAGACTTACTTCTCCACGCGGCGGCCCGCAGTCTGCCGCCGGACTAAAGGATGTACTGGCTCAGGTCGCGGCTTGAGGCGATCGAACTCAAGCGGTCGCGCACCATGTCGGCGTCGATCGTGACACTGGAGCCGGGGGGAATCTCTTCGGGGACGTCGAAGAGAAGATCTTCCAGAAGTGTCGTGAGCACCGTGTGGAGGCGCCGCGCCCCAATGTTTTCGACGTCGGCGTTCACCTGAGCGGCAATACGGGCAAGCTCACTCACGCCTTCCTTCTTGAACTCGATTTCGACGTCTTCGGACCGGAGGAGCGCCCGGTACTGCTTCACGAGGGCGTTCTTGGGCTTCGTGAGGATCTCGTAGAAGTCGTCCTCGTCGAGGTTGTTGAGCTCAACCCGGATGGGGAAGCGCCCCTGAAGCTCCGGAATGAGGTCGCTGGGCTTGGTGGCGTGGAAGGCGCCACTGGCGATGAACAGGACGTGGTCGGTCTGCACCATGCCGTGCTTCGTCTGCACGTTGGAGCCCTCCACGATGGGAAGGAGGTCGCGCTGCACGCCCTGCCGGGACACGCCCGCGCCTTGACCCCCCTCGTCGCGGGTGCGGGTGCCAGCGGCCACCTTGTCAATCTCGTCGACGAACACGATGCCAGCCTGCTGAACGCGTTCCAGGGCGTCCTCCTTCACCTGGTCCTGATCGATGAGCTTCTGGGCCTCCTCCTGCGTCAGGATCTCTCGGGCCTCCTCGACTGTCACCCGGCGTTTCTTGCGCTGGTTGCCCCCAAGGTTGCCGAAGAGTTCCTCCAGGTTGACGCCCATCTCTTCCATGCCCATGGGGCCAAACATCTGCATCATCGACTGGGAGTCCGACGTCACCTCGATCTCGATCTCCCGGTCGTCGAGGTCGCCCCGCTGCAGCTTCTCGCGGAATTTTTGCCGCGTGCGCTTGCGAATGCTTTCTTGTTGGTTCTCCTCTACTTGCGTCTCCTCCGTCTCACGGACCCGAAAGCCGGGCTCGTCCCGGGCGCCATTGCCACCGCGGGACTGCCCCTCCTCCTCCGGGGGGATGAGGATGTCCAGAATCCGCTCCTCGGCCAGCTCCTGCGCCCGATCCTGGACCTCCTCTTTGTGCTCCTTCTCCACCATGTTGACTGCGATGTCTGTGAGGTCGCGGATCATGCTGTCCACGTCGCGCCCCACGTAGCCAACCTCCGTAAACTTAGAGGCCTCCACCTTGATGAAGGGGGCGCGGGCCAGGCGGGCCAGGCGGCGGGCAATTTCAGTTTTTCCCACGCCCGTGGGCCCAATCATAATGATGTTGTTCGGCATGATCTCGTCCCGCATCTCCTCCGGCGCGTTCTGACGGCGCCATCGGTTGCGGAGGGCAATCGCCACGTTCTTCTTGGCATCTTCCTGCCCGATAATGTACTTGTCGAGCTCCTCGACAATCTGGCGGGGCGTAAGGTCTTCAACGTGCTGGGTGGCGTCAGGCATACGGTATGCTGGATCGGCGATGAACAGAGGCGTGCTGGGGCGGGCGGCCCGAGGACGAAGACCTACTCGTCGGACGTCGCGCCGTCGTCCCCGTTCTCGGTGGGGACGGCCGAGACGGAAGCGGTGGGTGAATTGTAGCTTTCGTCCATCCCATATTCGTCGTGGGGGGAGGCTTTGTCACCGTGTTCCTCGGGGGCGTCGGCCTCGTCGGCGGAGGCCGTCCCATCGGTCGTAGTGGCCTGAGCGTCGAGCTCTTCGTGGACCTCCTGCACGTTTGGGTGGTCGTCGTTGACGATGAGGACGGTATAGTTGTACGGGTAGCCGTTCCGCTTCTCCAATCGGGCAGCGCCAGCGGCCTCCAGTTCGCTCACGAGCGATTTGGGATCCTTGTCCGATCCCATGATGTCGGAGAGCTTGCGCAGGAGGGGCGTCAGGTACACCTCATCGTACTGGCCGAAGTGCTCCTCCGTGATTTCGATGGCGCGCCGCGCCGCGGGATTCTCCAGCGACTGGAACTGCTGGGGGGGCGGATCGTCGGGCGTCTGGGCGCGGGTGTATGCGGCTCCGCTGGTCGGGGCGTTTGCCAGAAGGTCCTCGCGCGATTCCTGACTGAGCAGGTTCCGCGCATCAAGGTACTTGCTGTCCTCCACAAAGCTGGGCGTGTCGGCGGTCTGCGGCGGGTTCACGGCCGCCACCAACGGGCGGCATCCTTGCTCGCGGATCCACCGGACGAGAGGGAGGTACGGCCGGTTGCCCGTCACGATCACCATCGTCTGAACGTCCGAACGCCGTGTCAGGAAATGCGTCAGGTCGATGGTGAGCTGCACCTCAGCTGTGTTGCTTTGCATGCCGGTCGGCACGTGCACGGGCTCAATGCCGCGGCGATGAAGGGCCGAGGGGACCTCCGCGTCCTCGTCGTCGAGGAGCGTGTCGAACGAGCCGTACGCTCGACCAAAAATGGTGGGCGTGTCGTCCCCTTCTTCCAGGTAACGGCGAACCTCCTCGAAAATCTCTTCCGCGTATTCGCTCGTGGAGCGGCTGCGTCCGCTCTGCGACTTCAGGATGTTGTAGAGATTGTCGTAGTCGACAAACATGGCCGCCTGTCTCTGCTGGGCGGCGTCTGTGGTGCGATCTTGAGTCATAAGCTTGTCTTATCGTCGTTCTTTGGAATATAGCGAGGGTCTCCGTACCCTTAAACCGATAAAGAGGGCACAAAAGGGAAGGGTGAAATGCGTCACAGGGTCCTCAGGAAGCCTCCGCATCAATTTCGTGAATAGTCCGGTTATGATTCGTATAAATGCAAATATCCGCGGCGATGGACAGTCCGCTTTCGACAATCTCGCGGGCGGATAGGTCCTGTGCTCCATCTTGAAGGAGGGCCCGGCTCGCGGCGAGTGCGAAGGAGCCTCCCGACCCAATGGCAAGAACGTTATCGTCGGGTTCGATGACGTCGCCGGCCCCGCTTATGAGCAATAATTCTCGCGGGGAGGCCACCGCCAGGAGCGCTTCGAGGCGACGGAGATACTTGTCGGTGCGCCACTCCTTCGCCAGCTCTACGGCCGCACGGGCCACATTTCCTCCATACTCCTGGAGCTTGTCCTCGAAGCGCTCGAACAGGGTGAAGGCATCGGCCGTGGAGCCCGCAAACCCAGCCAGAATTTCGCCATCGTACAGCGATCGAACCTTCTCGGCCTCATGCTTCATGACCGTCTCGTCCATGGTGGCCTGGCCGTCTGACCCGAGGGCAATTTGCCCGTTGTGCCGAATACCGAGTACGGTCGTTGCGTGCGGGGAATCAGTCTCAGCGGTCATATACGGGGGATTCATCGGAGAAAAAGAGACCCGTCTTCGCAGGCCCGAAGACGATCAAAACAATGAGCATGTACTGTACGCCTTCCCAGTTTGGGCGGTTCGAGTCAGCGGGGGCTTTAGTCCACCCGACTCGTTTTTCGCCAAACTTTAGCCGGAGGTGTGAAGGGCGTGGGCGGCCGCCCGGTGTTCGGAAAAGAGGCGCAGGACTGGACTCCCGCAAGAGTGTCCTATCCGACGGGGCTCTCTTCAAGCTTCTGTCGCTCGGGGTCGGAGGCCCGGAGAATGACTACAGCGTGGCTGATCTCATAGAGGGAGACGGCGGGCCGGAGGAAGATCTGAAGCTCCGTCCGCCCCGGGGGGGACGCGACCGAGTCGACCGTCCCAATTCGGCGACCGGCCGGAAAGACGTTGCTGTGGCCGCTCGTGACGACCTGTTGATCGACCTCCACGGGCTCGGTTTTGACGACGTGATCGAGTTGGAGACGGTCGAGCCGCTCGCCGTCCCAGCGCACGATGCCTTCGGCCTGGAGCGGGAGAATAGTGGCGGGCACCCGGAAGTCGGTGTTAAGGAACGGCATGACGCGGGCGTAGTGGTCGTTGACGAGCACGACGGTGCCCACAATGCCATCTTCATGGACAACCGGCATGCCCTCCATCACGCCGTCGGCCTGGCCCACGTCAAGGGTCAGGAGGTTGTCCTTCTGAAAAATGTCCTTCGTCACGATCCGGGCTGGCCGGAGCGTGGCATCGCTCGAATCGGTCAGGTTCAGCAGGCGCTGTAGCTCCTCGTTGCGCTGGCGCACGGCCCGAGTGCGGGCCAACTGGCTCGACAGCCGGATGTTTTCGCGTCGCAGCTGATCGTTCCGTTCGAGCACCCGAAGGTACCGGCCCATCCAGGCGAAGGTGGTCTCCACCTGAGCGGTCCATCCCATCACCTGCGCCCGGAGGGTCCGGAGCAGGGACTGGTTCTGTGTGACCATGACGGTCGTTGCCAGAAGGAGGAGGGCGCTGAGAAGAAGCCAGTCGCCAGCTCGGTTCGGGGAGGCCATCGGCCTGGGCACGCATCGGTTCCGGGGAAAGCGACGGGCAGGGGGGGCAGAGGTCCGACACCGCGTTCCCGGAAGTCACGTCAGGACGCGTTCGTAGTCCTCCAGGTTTTCAAGCACCTCGCCGGTGCCCCGGACTACGGCTTTGAGGGGATCCTCGGCCACGTACACCGGAAGCTCCACGCGGTCTCGGAGCATCTGATCGATGCCCTCGAGCAGGGCCCCGCCGCCGGTCATCATGATGCCCCGCTCCAGCACGTCCGCCCCAAGCTCGGGGGGCGTGCGTTCGAGGGTGCGGAGCACGGCGGCGCTAATCTGTTCGAGGGTGTCGTGCAGCGCCTCCCGCACGTTCACCGACGAGATGGTGCGCACCTTCGGGACGCCGCTGACGAGGTCCCGCCCCTTCACCGACAGCTCGAGCTCGGTCTCGAGCTCGAGCGCGCTGCCCACCTCGCACTTGATGCGCTCGGCGGTACGGGAGCCGATGAGGAGGTTGTGGTTCCGCTTGAAGTACTGGATGATGGCATTGTCCAGCTCCGACCCGCCTACGCGGAGGGACTCGTCGAGCACGATGCCGGACAGGGCGATGACGGCGATCTCGGTGGTCCCGCCGCCGATGTCCACGACCATATTGCCCACGGCCTCCTGGATGTCGAGCCCAATGCCGATGGCCGCCGCCATAGGCTCGGAGACGAGGTTCACCTTTCGGGCCCCCGCGTGCTCAGCGGAGTCGCGCACGGCGCGTTTCTCGACCTCGGTGATGCCGCTGGGCACGCACACCACCATGCTCCGGATAGAGGTGAGCCAGTTGTTTTTCACCTTCCGCAGGAGGCCCTGAATCATCTCTTCGGCCACCTTAAAGTCGGCAATTACGCCGTCCCGCAGGGGCCAGATCGTCTCGATGTCCTGGTGGGTGCGCTCGTGCATCTGGAGAGCTTCGTAGCCAATCTCGCGCACCTCGTTGGTGTCGGAGTCGACCACGACGATGCTTGGCTCATTGAGGACGATGCCCTCGCCGCGGATGTACACAAGCGTGTTCGCCGTGCCGAGGTCAATGGCGACGTCCTGTGAGAAGTTGAAAAACATCGGTCTTTCTGTGCAGATAGAGGACCGGGTGGAAGGGGAGAAAAGGGACCGGCCGAGGCGGGGACTGCGGCGAGTTCGAATTAAGCCGACTGTGGAGAGACCGGTGGGGCCCCGCTGAAGGTCGCCACCATGGGGGAGGCATGGCCGGTCGGCGGGGGCAAATCAGATGGGAACATCAGTGCCGAAAGTGACGGTGGCCTGTGAGAATCATCGCCATGTCGTGTGCGTCGGCGGCCTCGATCACCTCCTCGTCTCGGATCGATCCGCCGGGTTGGATGGCTGCGCGAGCGCCCTCACGCGCGGCGGCCTCCAGGCCGTCGGCAAATGGAAAAAAGGCGTCTGACGCTACCACGGAGCCGGTAAGGTCAAGTTCCGACTTTTGGGCCTTGAACACCGCGAGCTCCGAGGCGTCGATCCGGCTCATCTGGCCGGCGCCGACGCCGAGGGTGGCCTGGTCCCGGGCGTAAACGATGGCGTTGCTCTTCACGTGCTTCGCTACGCGCCAGGCAAAGTCGAGGTCTGCTCGCTCGTCGTTGGTGGGGGCACGGGCCGTAGGAATCTTCCAGCGGTCCTGCTGCTCGGCAGCGGGAGGGAGAACCGGGTCGCGCGTCTGTACAAGGAGGCCGCCGAGCACGGACCGGACATCGAGGCGGTTGGTCGCGCGGCTGGGCCGTTCGTGACGGACCACGCGGCGGCGGTCCTGCTCGGTGAGCAGGTCGAGGACGCCGGATTCAAACTCGGGGGCGATCACGATCTCGGTGAAGATCTCGTCGACGGCCTCCGCGGTGACCCGATCGAGGGCCTGGTTTACGACGACGATGCCACCGTAGGGGGACTGGGTGTCCGTGGCGAAGGCCTGGTGCCAGGCGGCCTCCAGGGTGTCGGCGGTGGCCACGCCGCTGGGATTGGTGTGCTTGAGGATGGCGCAGGTGGGCCCGGCGTCGCGGAACTCGTCGATGAGGGCGAGGGCGCTGCTGGTGTCCAGCAGGTTGTTGTAGGAGAGGGCCTGGCCGTGGATTTTGTCGAAGAACCGCCGGGGCGTGCCGTAGAGGGCCCCCTGCTGATGCGGATTTTCGCCGTAGCGGAGCTTGCGGTCCTGCATCATTGAGGTCTCATACGTAGACGGGAGGCTCTGCTCGTCTGTCCCGTCGTCCTCGAATTCGGGCTGGCGGGACAGGTGCGTACTGATGAGCCGGTCGTACGCCGCGGTGTGGGCGAAGGCCTTCTTGGCAAGCCCACGGCGGGTGGGGCGGGAAAGCCGTCCGTCGTTTTGTTCGAGCTCCTCAGCGACCTGTTCGTACTGACCGGAGTGGGTGACGACCCCGACGTCGGCGTGATTCTTGGCGGCGGCCCGGAGCAGGGTCGGCCCGCCGATGTCGACGTACTCCATGACCGTTTTGATGTCTGCGTCCGGGTCCTGGGCCGCCGCCCCGAACGGATAGAGGTTGCAGACCACGAGGTCTATGGGGGTGTAGCCGTGCTCCTCCAGGGCGGCCATATCGTCCTCGTGCGAGCGCCGGGCGAGGAGGCCCGCGTGGATGGCGGGATGGAGCGTTTTGACGCGCCCTTCCAGCACCTCGGGGACGCCGGTGACGTCGGCCACGTCGGTGACCGAGAGATCGGCCTCGCGTAGCCTCTCGGCCGTCCCGCCCGTAGAGATCAGTTCGATGTCGAGAGCGCGGAGCCGCCGGGCAAAGTCGACGATTCCGGTCTTGTCGTAGACAGAGAGCAGGGCGCGGCGAACGGGAGCGGGCGCGTCGGTGGGCATCGACGGGTTAAGTAAAAGTTGGGGGTTGAGGGTCGGGGAGGAGGCATGAAGGGTAAGTTGGGAGACAGACGAGAGGCCTCATCGATTTTCTGGAGCGGTACGGCGGGGATGCTCGGCATCGCTAATCCAAACGGTCCGGCCGTCGCGATGGACTTGGTCTTCGGCGAAGAGGCGAAGGGCCTCCGGATAGAGCCGATGCTCCACCTCGCGGACCCGATCCGCCAGGCCCTCTGGGGTATCGTCGGCGTAGACCGGGACTGGTTCCTGAAGGACGACGGGGCCGTGGTCGTACTCCTCGTCAACGAGGTGGACGGTGGCGCCTGTCCAGTGAACGCCATAGTCAAGCACGGCGCGGTGGACGTGCATCCCGTACATGCCCTTGCCCCCGAAGGCCGGGAGGAGAGCCGGATGGATGTTCGTCATGCGGCCCCGGTATTCGTCAACCACATTGGGCGGAATCTTCTGCATGTAACCCGCGAGGGCGACAAACGTCACGTCGTAGGCGGCGAGGGTGTCCAGCAGGGCGTGGCCGAACGGGGCCGGGGCGTCGAAGGAGGACGGTGGGATCACCTCCGTCGGCACGTCGTGGCGGTCGGCCCGCTCCAGCGCCCCGGCGTCGGGCGTATTGCTCACGCAGCACACGACCTCGGCCGGGAGGGTGCCCGCGTCGATGGCGTCCAGAAGGGCCTGGAAGTTGGTGCCTCCCCCGGAGGCGAAGACGGCGAGACGCATCGGATGGCGGCGGTCGGTGAGGCGGGTGGACGGAGGAACCAAGCCGTCCGCACGCTCCAACATGCGGGACGTGGCCAGCAATTGCCAGCGAGCGGCCGGCAAATTTGCTGTGAGATCACGCCCGGTTCAGAGTCAACTTCCGTCCGTTGTCGAGAAACAGCGGTTCGTCGTCCGATATACTCCGGAGCGTAGGCCCAGGCATCGATTCCACCGCACCAGACCGACATGTTTTTTTAGCCGTGAGGACCTGGGTCAGGGGCGACGCGTCGTCAGTGCGTGCCGTAGCGGGGCGGGCCCGGGACGTCCGAACTCCTGCACTTCCGACCGGGACGGGAAGGTCTTCTGCGAGGAGTTGCACCGTCCTGCACCCATGCACGACGGGCGGTTGGCGACCGGACGAAAACTCTTGCTCCTCCACCCGGAGAGAAGCACTGAACTATAGGTCCGAGACGCGCTGCAAGAATGCATCCGGGGCCGGAAGGGTGTTGAGCAGCAGGTCGGGGTCGTGTGGGGACAGTTCGTTGCGGCTGTAGTTGCCAGTGCAGACGGCTACGACGCGGGCCCCGGCGGCCCGGGCGCACTCGATGTCGTGCGGCGTGTCGCCGATGACGACGGTGTGCTCGTCGGGGCGGAACGAGTGCCCGGCATGATCGGTCGCCCGGCGGGTGGCGAGGGCGGGGAGGCGGTTGCGCTCGGCGTGGTCGCTGCCGAAAGCGCCGACGGGGAAGTAGCCCGCAAGGCCCCGTGCCCCAAGCTTCTCGTACGCGATGGGCTCCACGTTTCCCGTCACCAGCCCGAGATGAAGGTCGGGATGATCGTCCAGTCGCGGCAGCAGGGGGGCAACGCCCGGTAGCACCTTCACGTCCGCTGGGGTGAGGGCCCCCCGCATGGTCTCCACATATGTCGCAATCACCTCCTCGATCATCGCGTCGGTCGTGGGCAGGTCGTTGTGGGCCAGCACCGCCTCGATGATCGCCGGGTCCGTGCGGCCGGAAAAGGGCACGCCGTCCAGGGAGAGGGGCTGGTCCGTGAGCGACGAGAGGGCCTTGCTGACGGCCTCACGGCCGCGCCCGTTCACCCGAACAAGCGTCCCGTCGATGTCGAAGAGAAGAAGCGTCATTGCGCGTAG